>JALZVK010000417.1 GCA_023301005.1 Saprospiraceae bacterium
TTTTAATTTATTCGAAATTAAGCTTTTAATTCAAATAACCAAATCATTAAAGAACTATCAGTTTTAAGAAGAGGAAATAGAGTAAATATAATCGATAAAGAATATAAATATGATAGAAATGGAAATTTGGAAATGATACTTAAAATTGGAGAAACAGTTGATACTATTCAAAAATTCAAGTACAACGAAAATAATCAAATGCTTCTATCAAAAACAGATTTTAAAGAAATAGATTTAAAATATGAAAATGGAAAACTCTCAGAGAGAGTGTCTAAAGAGAAAAATTCTAATCCAAGAATATCGAATTTTATTTACAATGAAAAAGGTAGGTTGGAAATTGAAAATTGGGTATTTGGTAGTAATCAAAAAATGAAGACAACTTTCAAATACGATGAAAAGAATAGGTTAATATCTGAAATTGACAGTTCATTTGAAAAAAGAACTAACCCAAATAGCTTTATTGAATTTAGAACAGATTACAAATACAATTCGAATGATTCAATAATTGAGAAAATAAGTTTGGGAAGAATCTTATCTGAAACAGAATTTAAAAACAGAGGAAGAACTATATACGAGTATGAAAAAAAATAAAGCATGGAAAACAACAACGATAAATTAAGATTCAAAGATAAAGGAGATACGCTATGGAAATTTAAAAATCGAGTTTATGTACATTGTCCAAAATGTGATAAAAGAGCAATTGTATCAAGAGATGATTTCGGAAATAAGAGAGAAGTGAAAATAAGTTGTTCGAATTGCCATTTTAGACAAATAGGTTGGAAAATCTCTTACGATATAGAAGTTAAATTCTTTTGCTCAAATTGTGCAGAAAGAATTGAAAAACGAATTGAAGATGTTGGAGAGAAAAAAGAAAGCATAAAAGTGAAATGCACAAAATGTAAAATCACTCATGAATATAAACCTAGAAATACTAAAAGAAGAAAATGGTTTGCCTCTACTGGAAATGTTTCAGACCCATTTTATAATTTACCTTTATGGATTAGAGGGCAAATTAAAAATGAAACTTTTTGGGCTTATAATTATGAACATTTAGAATATTTAAAAAATTACGTTCAAGCTAAATTAAGAGTTAGAAGTGGGTATGGCTATACTTCAATGGTAGAAAAATTACCATCTTGGATTAAAGCAAAAAAGAATAGAGAAGACATTGTGAAACTTATTGAAAAGTTAGAAAAGAAATAATTACTCGGAATTAAGGTTCGTTGATAAAAAAGAAAATTCAATATTACATACCTCTCAAATGAATAATATTCCCTCTATAAAAAACAACCTCACCACCACTATTTCAACTTTTTATTTTTTTTGATAAAATAAATTCATAGCATTGCGGTTCAAAACATTAGATTTGCAATCTTTTAATTTACCAATTCTCAAAATTGAATTTAGAATATTTTTTAGCAAGGCGGGTCGCTCAATCGGGTAAACAATCTTTTTCAAGATTGATTATTAGAATTGCTATAGTTGCAATCGCTTTGAGTGTTGCCGTTATGATAGTGGCGACTTCTTTGATTCGTGGATTCAAAAATGAAATCAGTAATAAGATTTTTGGTTTTTGGGGACATATTCATATTACGGATACTAGTTCTGCCACACTTACCAATGATGAAGCTCCTGTAAAAGTCAATCAAGATTTTTATCCTTCCTTAGATACTATCAAGCAAGTAGACTATTATGAATTCCAAAATATATTCGGTTACGAATTTGAAGATTGGAAAGTTAAAAAAGAAACTAAAGGTGGTGTGCGGCATATTCAAGTATATGCGAATCGCCCAGGAGTTATCAAATCAAAAAATGAAATAGAAGGAATTGTAGTAAAAGGAATCGGAAAGGATTTCGATTGGCAATATTTAAAAGATTTTTTAAAAGAAGGAAGAGCTTTGAATCTTTCAGATTCAACAATGTCGAGAGAAATTATTATTTCTCAATATACTGCCAAGCGATTGAATTTGAAATTGGGAGATACCTTCACTATTTATTTTGTAAAAAAAGGAAACCAAGCACCTCGTAAATTTAAATTGGTTGGTATATATAGTACTGGTCTTGCAGAGTATGATAAAGTTGTTGCCTTAGTTGATATTCGACAAATTCAAAAATTACGTGGATGGGAAGATGATGAGGTTGGAGGCTTTGAAGTTTTTGTTGATGATATGAATGATTTAGAACCATTGACGGAACATATTTATTTAGATATACTTCCTGCAAATTTATTTGCTCAATCCATAAAAGATAAAAATCGAAGCATTTTTGATTGGCTCGAATTGACGAATACCAATGAGCGAGTATTGATTGCTTTGATGCTATTGGTAGCAGTTATTAATATGATGACTGCTTTGTTGATTTTGATATTGGAACGAACTAATATGATTGGAATATTAAAAGCTCTAGGAAATACCAATTGGAATATTAGAAAAATGTTTCTCTACTATGCTGCTTATATTGTTGTGATTGGGTTAGCATGGGGAAATGGAATCGGTTTGTTGATTTGTTTTTTACAAGATAAATTTAAGTTTATCACACTCTCGGAGGAAGACTATTATCTTGCTTATGCACCTATAGAAATTAATTGGTGGATTGTGATTGCTTTGAATCTTGGTACATTATTGATTACACTTTTGTTTTTAATTATCCCTTCTTATATGGTAACTCGAATTTCTCCAGTTAAGGCAATTCGATTTAAGTAACGGTCAAAGAATAAGTTTTTTGAAACATACAAAAAATAACCCCGTTACAATTTCATTAAGTTTTTAAAAAAAACTATTTTTATAGTCAGTTTTAAAACTACAAATGTTCGTTTAAGATTTTTAAATGAACCATCCCATTTAGAGTCATCACCCTTATACCCCTTTTCATCAAAAAGAATATTGAAACAAATTCACTTTATCTAATCCACTTTGTGGAATAGATATTGTAAATTATTTTTTAATCATTCCTAAGTACATATAAAAAGGCCAGTAGATGAATCCAATACGAACTAAGAACCTACTTATGATATTTTGTTTTTTGCTATTTATGTCAAATAGTAAAGATGCCTTTCGGATTCATTCCAATTTTCCATTTAATAATAAAGAAGTCGAGATTGAAAATTTAGAAAGATTAAATTCTAAAGGAATTGATTTTTGTGCAGTTCCTTTTGATGGTGGTGTCGTATTTACTTCTTCAAGAAATCAAGAAGATGGAACTGGTTTAAAGAACATGATAAATAAAAATTACTTCGATCTTTATTATGCAAAAATTAATTCCAAAGGAAAATTTTTCGAGCCTAATAAATTGAAAGGAGATATTAATGGAAAACTTCATGATGGTACTGCTACTTTTTCTGCTTCAGGTGAAATGATGTTCTTCACTAGAAATGAGGAAAAAGAAGGTGGTTCAATTCAATTAAAAATTTATACGGCACAAAGAGTTGAAGGCTATTGGATTAATGTAAAAGAATTGCCTGTCAATGTTGAAGGTTCTTCAACTTGTCATCCAACACTCTCTGCTGATGGTAATAAGATATACTTTGCTTCTGATCGTTCAGGTGGATTTGGTGGAATGGATTTATATGTTTCCATATTGAAAGATGGAGTGTGGGGAACACCTGAAAATTTAGGTATCAATGTAAATTCTGCTGGGAATGAACTTTTCCCTTTTATGGATAAAAGTGGAAATCTATATTACGCTTCTAACGATACTGGTGGGCAAGGGAAACTAGATATTTACTATGCTCAAAAAGATGGAAAGAGATTTAAACAAAAAAGAAATATAGGCGAACCTTTTAATTCTCCTGCAGATGACTTTGGGTTTTTTATTTCTGAAAATGAAGAAGAAGGATTTTTGTCTTCTAATAGAGATGGAGGATTTGGAAGTGATGATGTTTATAGTTGGAAATTAGTTGAAGAACCTGTTGTAAGAAAAATCAAAGTTATGGACAGAGAGTCTGGGCAAATGATTTCTGAAGCGGTGGTGATGATAGAGGAAAATTCTGGTGACAATGATTTTATAATTGTTGAAGATGATAAGGATGGAGTATATCCTTATGAAGTTCAAAAAGCTGATAAGTATCATATCTCAATCGAAAAAGAAGGATTTGCAAACTATAATTCTATTTGGCAAGAAGATGAATTTTTGGATAAAGAAGAGCATATCATTTATTTAAGAAAACAAGCATTCACATTATTAAGTGGCAAAGTAAAAGGTCAAGTCTATAAAAAAGAAATGGAAAATGTAGATATTGAATTGATGAATGAGTGTACTGGCGAAACAGAATATGTCAAAACTAAAAAAGATGGTTCGTTTGATTTTAATTTGACTTGTGGATGTGAATATATCATTATAGCCAAAAATAAAGGATTTATGACAAGGACTAAAATTATCACTAAAGAAGATAATCCTTGTATGGGTGGAAGTTATTTAAAGAAAGAAATTCTAATGCAACCTGCTCCGAATAGTAGCTTTCCAAGAGCTAGTATTTTTGATTAAAAAAGTCAGTTAGTCAGTTTGTCTATAAAATCAAAAGACCATTTTCAGTAAGTGCTTCCCAAATAGGAGAGGACTTAAACTCATCAAAAGATGAGTTATTATTTTTTTCAAAATGGTTTTTAAATTCTTCAAATTTTAAAAGTTCTCCTTTTCCAATTTTGGCTTTTGATAAAATATTTTCAATCCAAGTTCCAAGTTGTTTTTCCGTTTCAAATCCCCATTCATTTTTTTTATTATAAAAAACCAACTCCACAAATTCCTTATCTTCTTCCAACTCATTTAGAATCGGAACTTCATTGAGCCAAATGATTAAATCATTTGCCCGAAATTTTTGTAGTGCTTGAATTCTAATACTCTTCTCAATAAAATCAGATAAAACTGAAGTCTCAGGTGTTTCAAAATCAAACCAATCATTAATTGGAAAATCTAATCCAACACCATTCATATAATTAAATAAAGATCTTTTTAATCCTTCGGAAAATAATTCATGTTCAGCTCCTAATGGATCATCGTGCATCAAATCATTATCAGCAAATCCTCCAAACGCAGGACCGATTTTTTCTACTTCAAAAGCTTTAGGATCTAAGCCAACAGGACTATGAGCAGTCATAGCGAACTGATGCCAGAAGCCAGATTGTATCACACCTTCCTCAAACATTTGTCGAACCATCTCTAAAGAATCCATAGTCTCTTGTACCGTTTGAGTTGGAAATGCATACATCAAATAAGCATGAACCATAATTCCAGATTCCGTAAAGGCATGAGCTACTCGCGCTACTTGAGCGACGGTAACTCCTTTTTTCATTTTGTCTAATAAGCGATCAGAGGCAACCTCTAAACCTCCCGACACAGCGATGCAACCAGAAGCTTTTAATAATTTACACAAGTCGGTTGAGAAGCTTTTTTCAAAACGAATATTTGTCCACCACACAACGGTCAAGTCTCTTCGTATAATTTCAATTGCCAAATCTCTCATCAATGCAGGCGGTGCAGCTTCATCGACAAAGTGAAAACCATTCTGTCCAGTTTGGTTAATTATAGTTTCGATTCTATCACAAAGAAGTGAAGCAGTAAGCGGTTCATACCTTTGGATATAATCTAAACTTACATCACAAAAAGTACATTTGCCCCAATAACAGCCATGAGCCAAAGTCAATTTGTTCCATCGACCATCACTCCAAAGTCGATGCATTGGATTAATAATTTCAATTACGGAAAGGTATTGTTGCAAATCAAAATCAGAATAGTCAGGCGTTCCAGTTTCTCTTTGCGGAATATCCAATTCTGTAGAACCATTGTTATAACAAACGACTTCATGTGTTTTTGAAAAGATTCTTTTCAATTGTTGTCGCTCTCTTTTACCTTCCAAGTATTCTAAGAAAAATTGAAAAGGAGCTTCTCCATCATCCAAACTTACATAATCTAAATATTCAAAAACTCGTTCATCTGCAAGACTTCTAAGTTCTGTATTCGCATAACCTCCGCCGAGTATGATTTTTATTTTTGGGAAATTATTTTTAATCCATTGTCCACATTTTAGCGCAGCAAAAAGATTACCCGGGAATGGAACGGAAAGTGCGACAACCGTTGGTTGTACTTTTTTTATTTTTAAATTTAACAAACGAATCAACGATTCGGTTACTAAAGTCTCAGGTCGATTTAGTGCAATTTCCATTTCATCAAATGAAGAAAGCGATTGAGATAATCGTTCAGCATATCTACTAAAACCAAAATGTGGGTCAACAGTTTCTTTGATTAAATCTCCCAAATCTTCTAAATACAAAGTCGCCAAATGCCTCGCCTTATCTTGAATACCCATCGAACCAAAAACTAAATCTAAATCATCCATCTCTTCAAATCGAGAAGCCTCAGGCAAATAACTTTGATCGCAAATACTATGAGCCAACATTGGATTTTTATTTTGTAAAAATGCAATGACTGGATTTATAGTTTTTAAATATTCTTTTTTTAGGGAAAAAATACGGAAGCTATTTTCTGATAGTTCGAGATTATCGGATTCGATTTGGTTAAAAATTTTCTCTAAACCTGATTGCGAAAAAATATCATTGATGACTTCAATTCCCAAATCAACTTGATAAGACTCGATATTTAAAGTATTTAAAAAACCTTTAAGGTAAGCAGTCGCAGGGTAGGGCGTATTGAGTTGAGTGAAGGGTGGAGTGATTAATAATATTTTATGATTCAATAGAAAATATTGTTTTGATTAATCAATATATCAGCCTCAGAAGGGCGACATATTGGTAGAAAAATAGCAACGAAATTTATTGGACTCAGAAAGAGTTTGAAATCTCGTATTTTTAGCAAGATAAACTTATTGTTTAAATTTTCATCTAAAGATTGATTTTGAAAAAGGGAAAAAGGGAAGACGGATTTGAGAAGTATGAAGTTTGACGAATATTCTTGAACACGAAGATTCGTCAAAACTTCTCAAATCGTAAATCCGTCTTCTCTTTTTCCCTTATTCAAATTTTAAACTAACAATACATTTACATGAAATGAATCTTCTAAAAAGCCAATGCCTCATACATCCAATTAGCAAGTGCCTGTCGATTATCTTTTAAAAATCTTTGTTGGTCATCTTTGTTTCTGATATTTCCTAATTCGATATAAACAGATTGTCCCTTCGTTTCCCGAAGCATGTGTAAGTCACGCGCTTTAATCGTTCCATGATATTGACCATTCTTTCTATATTTTTTATACTTACTAGCTAGCTTATCTTTTATCTTTTTGGCAAGTACATAACTAGGCGTACTATTTGGGTAATGATAGAAAAAAACATCAGCACGTTGACCTTTAGCCCTAGAGTCGATATGCAAAATGATCGTAGTTTGATCTTCGTCTTTGACTCCGATTTTTTTATATTTTTCAAATAAAGAATTAATCGCATTGGAGCGTTGGAAGAGTCGTTGCTTTTGAGAATGCGGAATAGCATAATCTCCATAACAATACTCATCCGTATCACATTTTAATAAATTAGCATCACGGATTCCATCATCAGGATCACGAGTTATCATATAAGCAACTGCTCCATGAGCAATTAGATTTCGAGTTAATCGAAGAGCAATATCATAAGCATATTCATCTTCGCACATTTGGGTTTTTCCTTTTTTGCCAACTGCTCCAGGGTCAGGACCACCATGACCACTTACGATATAATAAACTTTTCCATTAAGGCGATTACTCGCCAAAGGAACATGCGCATATTTTTTTCCAAAAATACCAAACTTCCGAGCACCTGAAATTCTCTCTTCTGTTCTCTTTGCTTTTTGCTGAACGATAAGCTCACTCGCAGGAACTTTATCATCTACACAATTCAACTCATGATAAGGAACCCATAAAATACTACTCGCAATAACACTCTGTCTTCTTAATTTTTTTTCTAATAAATATTCATTGTATTCCTTTATACGAATTGCCTTACTCCAACTTTCCACTCCAATAGTTGTACGAATGCTTTTACCATTATAATCATAAATAAAAACGGGGATAGTATATTTTTTCCCAACCTGTAATTTGCTATCCTTTTTAGTTTTATTTAAAACATGAAATTGGTCAATATTACAACGATGTAGATGCAATTGATACCGAGTCAATAAAGTCATAATATTATCCCCAGCAAGTGCAGGAACTTTGTGAAAGGTAGGTTTAGCCGCTTCATTTTTGAATGAAGTAAAAACCATAAACATAATACAAAGGAAAGCTATGTTTCTCATAGTGACTATAGTGTTTATCATAGTTGAAAGTAGCTTGTAACGAATTAGAAACAAGAACTAATCTAAAAGTAAAAGGAAGGATTAGTTAAGTATAGGTACACAAATATAAAATATCCAATTGATTAGTGCAAATGGATCTATAAATGGAGAATTGAAAATGAAAAATTGAAAATTTTTTGATAGCACTTTCTAGCTATGTAATTTTCAATTCTCCATTTTCAATTATTTTAAATAATCTTCCAACCGATATTCATCATCATAATCAAACGGAATATCAAATTTCACTCTTGCTTCCTTAACCGTTATCTTACCGACTGAACGAATTTTTATAGAAGTCTTTTTCCAATCATTAGTGAAGTTTTTAAAAAAACTTTTACTTTTTAAAGGAACTTCAAAACTTAACGGCAAAGCAAATTCTGAATTAGCAGGCATTTCCACTTCCAACTCTTGTTTGACATTAGTAACCTTCTTGTCTTCTACATACACATCAAAATCAGCACCTGCTATCGTCAAAGAATGTGAATTAGGATTATTAATAATCGCATCGGAAACAAAAGTAACTTTGATATTAGGAGGAAGTGTTACGTTTTTAAATTTGATATTTTGGATACGTACAAATTCTGGATATTGCAGATTAGAAGCTTGATTATAAATATAATATCCACCTCCTAAAAGTGCTAGAAAAAAAAGGACTCCAATAATTCTTGTAATCTTCATGTTATAAGCTATATTTGATTTTTCTGCAATGTATGAAAAATTCTAAATTTGATTTTAGATTTCAATAAATTATAGGGCAAATGCTTCATAGCAAACCCGCAATGTGTATAGGTGTATAAGTGTTAATGTGTATATGGAATTCATCTAAAATGATAATTCATCTAAAAAAAAATCGTTTAAAAGTATTCGACAACATTAATACATATACACTCATACACCTAAACACATTACGGGTTTGCTATGAAGCGTTTGCTCGAAATAAATTCTATTCTATGAAAACTATTTTTGTTTTTTTCTTTTCTATCTTTTTTCCATTTGCTTTTATGTTAGGTAACTCTGATGAGTTGACGGCTGATTTTTCATTTACCAATGCTTGTATATTTGCACCAGTATTGTTTACAGATTTGTCGCAAGGAGATGTTACGAATTGGGAATGGAATTTTGATGGAGTAGGGAACTCTGATTTGCAAGATCCAGAATTTACTTTTTCAGGCGATGGCGTTTTTATAGTTCAATTAATTGTTTCCAATTCTTGCGATGCAGATACCATTGAAAAACAGATAACAATAAATAGCGAGATTCCTATTTTCCAAGATACCACAGTTTGTAACAATGAACCTGTAATTTTCAATGGCGTTACTTATCAAAAGATTGTTCCTTCCTCAACAATTTTTACATTCATAGATACTTTGAATACAACTCAAGGATGTGATAGTATTATCTTACTTCGAGTAACGGTTAATCCATGTGGATGTGAATTAACTTTTCCAAATGCCTTTACACCTGACGGAGATGGCGTAAATGATAGATTCCAACCTTATGTAGTTTGCGATGAAATGATAAGAAATTATCGAATGATAATTTACGATAGATGGGGAGAAATTGTATTTGAAACATTTCAACATCAAGATTTTTGGGATGGAACTATTAATGGTTTTCCAATGCCAACTGATGTTTTGGTTTATATAGTAGAATATGAAATCATTAATAGTACAGGGAGTTTTGTTGTAAAAGACATATCAGATTTTACATTAATTAGATAATTCTAATTGGAAGAAAATTAATAATGCTTTAAGTATTTGGACTTTTAACTTTTAAATAAAAAACGATAGATTTTTTCATAGCAAAGAATCATATCTAAATGTTCTTACCAATACTCATTAGCATTTCAATTCTTAAAATATATTATTTACTAATAATATCATTCCTTTCCTAAAGTATTCACTTATAGTAATTTTTAATTTTTTTACCTGATTTTAATAACTTAATCTAGCATCGAAAAGGAATCTTACAATTTCTTATTCGATCTATTTAAATATAGATACGGTGTATGGGCTCGTTACTTTATTGTGACGAGTTCTTTTTATTTATCAAAGAACCTTTTTTATTAATGAATAAAAACTTAGATTTGCGCAAAATTAAATAAATCAATTATCATGAATAAAGAAGAGAAAAGTTCATCCTCAACAGACTGGCTTTTATTTTTAATATCAACTGTTGTAATGATAGCAATGTTAATTTGGGTTAATGAATGGTTTTGGTTAGCAATGCCTTTTTCATTGACTTATTTAGTAAAAGCTTTAAAAATGATGTAATTTTTTTTTAAAATTTATATCAAAAAAGAAATTGTCCCGAATTTTCGATTTAGAAAATTCGGGATTTTCTTTTTTTAATTGAGTCTATGGTTATATATTTTTTAACTTCACTTGCTTTGCTATTTTTTTATTTAGGGAGTAGCAAATAAATAATCTACCCCCTTGAAGGATTCTTTTTCAATATGACTTCATAAAAAAAGGAGTCCGTCCCGTTCTAGAACGGGATGCACTAATTTTTTTATTTCCTCATATTAAAAATAATCTCTTCAATCGGGTAGACTATTTAATTCTAGGTTAAACGCATCAAAATGATTTTAAAAAATAGTCAATCTGATAATCAGATGTTTACAAATGAAATTTTCAATAAATTGTAATTAATGTTTTTTGTAAGATACTGATAATCAGCA
>JALZVK010000418.1 GCA_023301005.1 Saprospiraceae bacterium
AAACCATCATTATTTACATCTTGAAAATCAGCAGTCCATGATTGCCAACCTATTCTAAGTCCATACTCTTCTGCATTTTCTGTAAAATTACCATTGCCATCATTTACATATAATTTATTGATTCTACGCTCGTCAGTTGTGCTACTCACACCTTGTCGACATTTAGCGATATATAAATCAACATCGCCATCATGATCAAAATCTGTCCAAATACTTCCATAGTTTCCAGAAGCATTTTCACCAGTAGAACCATCTACTGCAAGATCCACCATACTTACATCATAGGTAAAATTACCTGCGCCATCATTTATCCATATTCTACTAGCTGCATCATCATGACATCCAAATACATCTACATGACCATCATTATTAATGTCAGCAAAATTAGAACCTTGTAAAAACATATTTGCATCTGGTAAGAATTCTAAAGTATAATCAGTTCCGTCAGCATTAGCTATTGCTAATTTGATTTCATCATAAGCTCCACCTGTAAGTACTTCATTGAATCCATTATTATCTATATCCGCTACACACATACTCCATTGACTACCACCAGCCATATCCAAGGTTTGCATAGTCGTAAACATTTGGTTGGGCGTTTGATATTCGAGTGTTAATAAATGTCCTTGATCCATACGTACAATATCATCTAATCCATCGCCATTCATATCGGCAACCGCAATGGCAACTCCACTATGGAAATCAGAATTAATTAATAAATCATTTCGATTGGTAAAAGAAATTTGTGCTTCTAAGCTTTGAAATAGAAACATAAATAGGAGAGAAAATAAGAGTAATTGGTAATTTTTTTTCATAACTGATGAGTTAGGTTAGATTGATTTTTGTAACTATTCAGAAAAGAGAGAAGAGACCATTTTATTGAGGGAAAAGAGAAACCTTATAGTGATGATTTTTAACATTTGCTTATTAATATGCAAATGTATCGTTCTTAGATCTCTATTCTCTGCTCTCTATTCTCGCTTCTGAATAGTTATGACTTTTTATAATCTATAAATTTACTTTTAATTTAAATAAATTATAGACTTTTCACAAAATTAAAATTGATAATTGCACTACATTTGCATTAAGAGTATTTATGATTTTAAATACTTTGTTGATACTAATGAAGTGACTCTATATTGTAAAAGACAATAACTTCTACTATATAGTTGTGAATATTTTGAATTTAGGAATGATTAAAAAATAATTATAAGTTCTATCTTTTTTTAAATAAGATTACAATGAAATCATCTATCTACTTTTTCCTTACATTTTTATTATTTACTTCTTGTAGTTCTGAAAACACTACTACTTCCAAATCTTCAACTGCTCCTAATTTAAGTTTGGTTTGTCAAAAAGAAACTTCAAAAATGGAAGGAATTCCAGCACATTCTGTGCATTTAGTTTTTAATGATAAAAAAATAAAACTAGCTGATATTCAATCTTGTGAAACTTTCCCTAAGGAAGATTTCGCCAATTATGATATTCCTAAAAATGCGATGCAGGCTATCGGTGGTTGGTGGGCAGGTGCGGGTGAGTATTTTTATTTACATAAAAAATCAGACGATAGTTATATCGTCAAATATGGACAAATGTATGAAGAGAAAGAAACGAAGCTATATGATTATACTGAACTCATTAGAATTAAGAAAAATGAAGCTGGTGAATTTATCGCTATTCCAAAGCATGAGTTGAAAAGTTTAGTTGGTGTATACACTCTAGGTGGTCATGATAATTCGTGGTTGTTAAAAGTGAATGCAAAAGGGGATGGTCTTGAAGCAACTTATTACGCACTTAATGAAATGCTTCCGCCTGCTAGTTTTTTAAAAGAAAATAAAATACCTGCCGAAGGCAAGGTGCTATCTAATTTCGATATCGACTTTTCTGATATGGTTATTGAATCTGATTTGGGGACGGGACAATTGGAAACTATTTTTGGAAGGGAAAGGATTACTTTTTTTAATATTAAAAGTCATCAGGAAGATATGTTGAGATTGACGAAGGATGAGGCTTATGGTTTCTTGGTCGAGTAACTTGATAGAATCTACCTGTCGGCAGACAGGCACGGATGTTTGATAGAACACGGATGCCACGGATCGAGCGGATTGTAGCGGATTTTTACGAGCGGACTTGTATGGATTTTTTTCCTCTAACTTGTATGATTTTGTATGATTAAAATTCTAACAAGTTAATTCGTCAAATCCAAACAAGCTAGATCGTCAAATCCGCTAAAATCCGCGGCATCCGTGTTCCATCAAACATCCGTGCCTGTCTGCCGACAGGTAGATTCTATAAAATCAATGATGAGGAAAGACCGAACCAGTCATCATCAGACTCTCCGAAAAAGCATTGTTATTTAATTTCAAATCCTCCCCCATTGCATTAAAAAAGTGAGTCATATTTTCAGTAGCCATATTACCCGTCAAATCATCTTTTGCCATCGGGCAACCGCCGTAACCTCTTAGCGCACCATCAAAACGAATACATCCACTTTCATAACCTGCTTGCACTTTTTCTTTCCAATTATGAGGTTGAGTGTGTAGGTGTGCACCAAACTCAATACCTTCATAAGCAGGAATAAGATTAGAAAATAAATATCGAATCGTTTCAGGATTAGAAACGCCAATCGTATCAGATAGAGAAAATATCTTAATGCCCAACTTCACTAATTCATCCACCCATTTTTGTACGATTTCAAAATTCCATTCATCTCCATAAGGATTTCCAAAACCCATAGAAATATAAATTACCAATTTCTTATTATGAGCAATACAAAGTTCTTGAATCGCTTTGACTCTATCTAAAGATTCTTCGATAGTGGAATTGGTATTACGTAATTGAAAAGTTTCAGAAATAGAAAATGGGTAACCGAGGTAAGTAATTTCATCATGTTGGACAGCGTCATTAGCGCCGCGCTGATTGGCTACAATTACTGATAATTCGGAAACTGTAGAAGACAAATCCAATCCTTTTAATACCGCAGCGGTATCTTTCATTTGGGGGATAGCTTTTGGAGAAACAAAACTTCCAAAGTCAATCGTATCAAAACCTACTTCCAATAACTTATTGATATAAGCTATTTTTTTTTCAGTAGGAATCCATTCTTTAATTCCCTGCATCGCATCCCTTGGGCATTCGACTAATTTTATCATATTATACTGGTGGGTTAACTTTGCGCAAATATAGTTGTTTTTATATTGAGATGCTTGGCTTTGTAATTTGTTAGAGGAAGAAAAATATTTACTTTTGCTAAAAATAATTTAGATCAACTTTTCTATAAAAAAGTTGTTTAAAATTTATTTGATAAATAAAAAAATCATGAATAAAACTATCATTACTGTCATTGGATTTGCACTTTTTCTTTCAGGTATGTACGCATTGGCGTTAAGTATTGTTGGGGCAAAATTCACACTACTTTTATTTTTAGAAAAACTAGGAACTACTGCTGCTTTCTTTACAAAGGTAGCTATGGTTATGATAGGTTTGCTTTTGATTTTTTTATCAAGAACAAATACTGAAATATCTGAACCTGAATAAAACTATTCTTATAAAATCTTTGCTCATTAATTTGAAAGCATAATGCGGCAAGCCGCAATTAATCATTGAAAATGAAAAATTAAAAATTGCCTTCAAACTTGAAAATCAAAACTTTGTTTTTTTGTAACCTTTTACAAGAACTTAGCATTATAAATCATATACGAAATCTACTTTCGATTATAGCGTAATAATTCAATACTTTTTCTCACCTTTGGCATCTTTTAAGTAAAACGTATTTATTAATTTCCGCTATGCTTTTGAATATAATCAAGCAACCTGACATTCATCTTCTTGGATTAAGAATTCAAGACCCAATGACTACTCTTACAGATGTACTTATTACAGCTGTATGTTTTTTCGCTTATTGGAAATTAAATAAAAGTAATCTCCAAGGGAAAACTATATTTTATATAAAATGCTATTTTATATTAATGGGAATTGCTACGCTACTTGGTGGATTGATTGGGCATGCTTTCCAACATATTATTCCTCAAAATCTCAAGTTACTAGGATGGATTACAAGTATGTTTGCTGTAATGTTTATCGAACGTTCAGCTATTGAATATAGCGTAAATTTAGTCCCCAAAAAAATGTTTAATGTTCTTTTGAAAATGAACACTATCGAACTTGTAATTATATTGTTATTAACTATTTATACATTTAATTTTAAATTAGTGGAGTTCCATGCTTTCTATGGATTTATTATAGTCGTGTTATCCATTCATCTGTATATTTATTATCATACCAAAAATAAAGGAAGCTTGTATTTTTTCATTGGTATTGCAGTATTGGTTGTCGCTTTATTGGTTTTTAATTATCCAATAGTTCCACATCTTTGGTTTAATCATGCTGATTTATCTCATGTGCTTATGGCTATTTCTTCTTACTTATTTCTGAAGGGAAGTTTATACTTTGGGAAGCTTCCTGAAATTAAGTCTGTTTAGTTTTATATAATTAGAAATCCTGCTATAGAATTATTTAAGTCCACCCCCCAGCCCCCGCCAGCGGGGGAGAATTTGTAGAATTTTGAAAGATACTGTTAAAATCAGCAGAATGTTTTCCCCCGCTGGCGGGGGCTGGGGGTGGACTTTAGTTTAATTCGAAACCCAATCCAACCTCTAATCTATTGATAATCAACACCTTACATTTTGACACCAATCCCTTCATCTAAAAGACACAACATCTTAATTTCCTTTTCTTTCTTTGTCAATAATTAGTAGACTTGTTACATTTGCAAAATGAAACATAAATCAACAAATAAATTTATATATATCTTAAACATAGTTTTATTCTACTTACTATGTTCCCCTATTTTATTTTCTCAAAATCCTAACAGTACAATCCCTGATCAATTGGATGATACACAATATCAACTCCATATTCATCATACCAATGAAAAAATTGTACTCGATGGTGAACTCAATGAAGCTGCTTGGCAACAAGGAAAAGCATCTGGTAAGTGGTGGCAAAATTTTCCAAATGATAGCCTTCATGCTACTGGGCAAACTGAAATGTATATGACTTACGATGACGATAATTTATACATTGCTGTTAAGTGTTATAGTACTGGAAATGATTTTGTAACACCGTCTTTACGTAGAGATTATTCTTTTTCAGGCAACGATAATTTGAGTATTCATTTTGATACATATAGTGACCAAACTAATTCTTTATTTTTTGGAATTAATCCATTAGGTTGTCGGAGAGAGGCAATTATTTCAGGTGGAGGAAGACAAGGAAATAATTTTAATAGTTCGTGGGATAACAAATGGGATGGCGATTCAAAAATTTATGATAACTATTGGATTGGAGAACTTGCAATTCCTTTTAAGACTTTACGATTTAAAGATGGTAGTACTACTTGGCGATTTAGTGCTTATCGAAATGATACCCAAACTGGTGAACGAACTACTTGGTTAAGAATTCCTCAAAATCGAATCATCATGGATATGACTTATATGGGAACTTTGGTTTGGGATAAACCGCTAAAAAAAGCTGGGCAAAATATTTCTGTCATACCTTATATAGCATCTTCTATTTCTAGAGATTTTGAAGATGAAGATCAAACAGAACCTAATACTGATTTTAGTTTTGGTGGTGATGCTAAGGTTGCGATTACTTCTGGTTTGAATTTGGACTTAACCATCAATCCTGATTTCTCGCAAGTGGAAGTCGATAGACAAGTTACTAATTTAGATCGCTTTGAAATCTTTTTCCCTGAGCGGCGACAATTCTTTTTGGAGAATGCGGATCTCTTTGCAGGTTTTGGAGCAGGTCGAGTCAATCCTTTTTTCTCTCGAAGAATTGGTACAGCAGTAGATACTTCTACGAGTGATAATATTCAAAACACCATTCTATACGGAGCTAGACTTTCTGGAAAGCTGAATGATAGAATGCGAATTGGTTTGCTGAATATGCAAACTGCAAAACAAGAAAGTAATGACCTTCCAAGTTTCAATTATACTGTTGCGACTGTCGAACAAAATGTATTTGCTCGTTCAAGTATCGCAGGAATTGTAGTAAATAAACAAGCAATCAATAGTGAAGACTTTACAGGTTCCGTCGATAATTATAATCGAATCGTTGGAGCAGAATATCGCTTGGCATCAGAGGATAATGTTTGGACGGGTAAGACTTCTTATTTTAAAGCACTCACACCTGATGATGATCTCAAAGATAAATGGTCGCACTTTTTTCAACTGGAATATAACAAACGAAAATATCGCTTGGAGTGGGCGCATCTTTTTGTAGGTGCAGGTTTTGATGCTCAAGTAGGATTTGTTCCTAGAAAAGATTTTCTATTATTGAGTCCTGAATTGAGTCTTAATTTTTTTCCTAAAAAAAATTCTATCGTAAGTCGACAAACTCTTGATATAGATACTCGTTGGGTTTTTAAAACTGGAAATGATGGTAACGAAGTTATCACCGATTTCGGTTTTGCTGAAAATGAAATGACAGCGGAATGGAGTTTTAGATTTAAGAATACTTCTAACTTTAATATTTCTGCATCTTATAGTGATATATTATTGATTGATGATTTTGACCCTACTCGTATTCAAGATGACGATGTATTTCTTGCTGCGGGTACAGATTATCAATTTGCCAACTTCGGTCTCTCCTATCGCTCCGATGGTCGTAAGATTTTTTCTTATAGATTATCTACTAACTTTGGGCAGTTCTATAGTGGAACTCGTACGGGATTGAATGGAAGTCTTACTTATAGGTATCAACCTTTTGGTTTCGCTTCTGTAGACTTTAATTATAATCGAATCAACTTGGGTGGAGATTTTAAAACGGCTAACCTTTGGCTCGTCGGGCCTCGTATTGATTTGACTTTTTCTAAAAAATTATTTCTCACAACATTTATCCAATATAATAATCAATCAGATAATTTAAATATCAATACTCGGTTCCAATGGAGGTTTGCACCTGTGTCGGATTTCTTTTTGGTGTATACTGATAATTATGATACGTTGGAGTTGAATCAATTTAGTACGTTGAATAATGCTACTAGAAATAGAGCATTAGTGGCGAAGATTACTTATTGGTTAAATTTGTAGAAGTATTGTTATAAAAACCAAACTAAATAGTTGTGCTTCATTAAAAAAAATAAAATGAGAAATCTTTTTTATTTTCTAATAATATTTTTGACTCTACTGATGCCTTCCTGTAGTCCGAAAAATATAGACAATTCAAATAATAATATTTCAGAAAAAACAGACTTTCTATTGAAACTATATAAAAATATTAATGGAGAACTCCACTATTGGGAAACTTGGAATAATGATGATAAAACAGCAATTGTTCATTGGGGAGAAGTAGGTCAAAAAGGAAAAAACAAGGAAGTTAAATCTGGGCTTTTTTCAGATTTCAGAACAACTATTCAAAAAGAAATTGATGAAAAAATTAAAGATGGATATTCTGAATTTGATGAAGATAAATTTTCATTCTTAGAAATCGAATATGAAATCGAAGGATTTGGAAGTGAAAAAGATTTAGATAAAAGATATCGACTTGAAAATAGAATGAATGAAACTTTAGGATGGACAGGACTTGGACATGCCGACGGTGGAAGTATTGGAAGCGGAACAATGGAAGTTGGTTGTCTTGTTGTAGATTTTGATATAGCTAAAAAAGTAATAATAGAAGACTTAAAAAATACTGAATTTAAAAATTATTCAAGGATTTTTAAAATGGAATAAATATGATGGATATGTGTAATTCACTTCTCTTTTTTCCTCGGTAAAATAGTATGATACCACGACACACTAAAAGTGTGCGGACTTATTTCTTTAAATTTATCATTAAAAAAAATAGTGTAACCATAGTTGATTTGAAAAAATACAACTCCTAATCCTACCTCTGGGCGAAGGGCAAAACTCGATGCCTCTTTTTTAAAATAATACAAACCACTTCCTCCTATATTACCTCCTAAAATATATGCCCAACCTGCTTTCCAATATTTTACTTTTGGAGCTATGATTTTTTGAGTAGGAATATATTCTATTCCTAATTGATATGCTTTTCCAAATAGTGCGCCTTCACCTGATGATGATTTGACTTCGGCGATATTTAATCCTAATACTAAATTATCAAAACCATGAACTTCTGGAATGATACCAAGAGTACTTGCTCTACTCATCCATTTCCCTGTTCTGCTGTAGTAATATCGATCTTCTGGTTTTTTAAAATAAAAGGTAGAATCGGATTGGGCGAAATTAGGATTAGGAATCAGTATCGCAAATATGAAAAAAGAAAGTAATATTATAAATCCTTTTCCCATTCCAACAACTCGATGATTTCTTCTAAAAAATTTTCAAAATCCAAAACACCTTTTGGAGCTTCATGATTATTTCTAATAATAATTTGCTGACGACCATCATTAATTAGCATGTATGTATCAGGAAGTTCTTTGATTTTTTTTCCATTGGCAGGATACATCTTTTGATATTGAAAAGGATTCTCTTCTTTTATTTTTGATTTGATATTAAATAAAATTCCCGCACTCGCTTGAGCTTTATAAGAACCTATACGATTCGTATTTTTTTTTCCAATCCAAATTGCTTCTCCATTTGACTTGATGGCAAATTCAAATTCTGGACAACTCCCAAAACATTCCATCCTTTGTAAAGAAGCCATTCTATATATATCAGGAACTTTTTTTATCGGTTCTCTTTCCACAGTTATTTCCACATCTTCAGGAAGTTCAATATAAATTTCATCAATAGTAGAAGGTGTTACGATTGTCTTATTCTTTTTATTACAAGAACATAACAATATACACACGAAGAGAAAATTTATCCAAAAATTATATTTCATAAATTTAATTTTTACAAACGTATCGTAACCTACCAAAAACCACCTTCATTAAACATCCTCCATATTTGATCATCTTGCGGAGGATTAGCAGTTACCGTCATCATTTCTTTTTTGACAGGATGTTCAAATGTCATGCTGCGACAATGCAAATTAATATTTCCTTTCCATTGACGATGAGGAAATCCATATTTCACATCACCAACAATCGTACAACCAATACCTGCCAACTGCACTCTAATTTGATGAGGTCGCCCCGTTAACGGATTGACTTCTATCAAATGATTACCACTCACCTCTCCTATCATCGCATAATCCAATTCTGACAATTTCGCATTTGGATGTCTTCGACTTGGTTTGTCCAATGCCTTAGCCGTATTTTTTGCAGTATCCTTATAAAGATAGTTTTTGATATGACCTTGCAACGGTTCAGGTCTTTTTTTGGAAATCGCCCAATAAGTTTTTTGAACTTTTCTATCTGCAAACAATTTTTGCATTCGAGTCAAACCTTTTGTAGTTCGAGCAAAAATGATTGCACCACTCACAGGTCTATCCAACCGATGCGTTACGCCCAAAAATACATCACCAGGTTTATTATATTTTTTTTTGATATAACTTTTCACATGATCAACCAGCGGTGTATCACCTGATGCATCACCATGTACGAGTATTCTAGCGGGTTTGTTGATTACTATCAAATGGTTGTCCTCGTATAATACTTTTAAACCACGTTTATCTCTAGCCATTGTTTTTGTTTTTTTTAAAATTTCACAAAAATAGTAAGGATAAGCTCTTGTTCATAATTAGTTATAAGTTACTTCGAGATTATTTTTTTATCCTTTGAGACAAAAAACGCAAGCGATGCCTAGCATTGGCGTCCCGATCAGAAGCGATATTAAGTACTTAGACATAAGTACTTAACGAAGAAGGAGAAAAAAAGAATCCGAAAGAATCTATAAATAATTTATGAATAAGAACTTAAATGTTAATAAATAAGCGAAATCTCCATAAAAAGAAGCTTTTTCACATTAAAATTAAATTTAATTTATAAAAATTATACATATATAAAGTATTGGCATACTTATTGCAATTTTCTTTAATGTGTAAGTTTTGGTTAAAGAATTGTAAGATTCGTTTCAAGCCCGTAATTTTTTACGGGCTTTTTTTATGCCCATAGGTCTAAATATTTATACACTTTTCCTAAAAATCTTTCCCAATTAATAGTTTTCCATTCCATCTATTCCATTATATTTGTATGTTTTTTTTTTATGAACGAACCAACAATTTACCTAACCTAAAATTTACTACCAAAATGATAATTGGAGTACCGAAAGAAATTAAGAATAATGAAAATCGAGTTGCCCTCACACCTGCAGGAGCACTTGAATTAACCAAGCGAGGTCATACAGTATATGTACAATCAACTGCTGGTATCGGAAGTGGATTCTCTGATAAAGATTATCGAGCTGCTGGAGCAAAAATCTCTAAAGACATTAAGTCTACTTACAAGAAGGCTGAAATGATTATCAAAGTTAAAGAGCCAATCAAGGCGGAATATGATTTGATAAGAGAAGATCAATTACTATTCACATATTTTCATTTTGCTTCATACAAGCCATTAACTCAGGCGATGATAAAAAGTAAGGCGGTATGTTTGGCTTACGAAACTGTTGAACTACCTGATCGTTCTTTACCACTTTTAGTTCCTATGTCGGAAGTTGCTGGTCGAATGGCAATTCAAGAAGGTGCTAAGTATTTGGAGAAACCGATGAAAGGTCGAGGTGTTTTATTAGGTGGAGTACCAGGTGTTCCTCCAGGAAAAGTGTTAGTCATTGGTGGTGGAATCGTTGGAACTCAAGCGGCTAAGATGGCTGCTGGATTGGGTGCTAATGTTACGATTTTGGATATTAACTTAAATCGTTTACGATACCTTGCTGATGTCATGCCTGCTAATGTTACAACAATGTACTCTAACGAATATAATATCAGACGATTGATTAAAAATCATGATGTTATTGTTGGAGCAGTTTTGATACCTGGAGCGAAAGCACCTAACTTGATTACTAGGGGTATGTTGAAAGATATGCGCGACGGTACAGTATTAGTTGATGTTGCTGTTGATCAAGGTGGTTGTATCGAAACTACTAGACCTACTACTCACGAAGATCCAATTTATATTATTGATGGAGTTGTTCATTATTCAGTTGCGAATATGCCAGGAGCAGTTCCTTATACTTCTACTATTGCTTTGACAAATGCTACGCTTCCTTATGCAATTCAGTTGGCTGACAAAGGATGGAAGCAAGCTTGTAATGATGATAATAGTTTGAAATTAGGATTGAATGTGATTAATGGAAAGGTTGTTTACAAAGGTGTTTCAGATGCATTCAAATTGAAATTGCATGATGTTGAGGACTTTTTAAAATAGAACATTTTGAATATTGAAGTTTGTTGACGTTAATTTATTTTACGCTGACTTTAACTTACTTCGTAAGTATATTCTTTATCTTATAAATATGAAACCCAAATCTTCAAAAGAAGATTTGGGTTTCGTGTTTTAAATTTATAACAATAATCTTACGGAGTAAGTCTAAACTAATAAAATACAAACGCTCTCCTATCGAATCAAAGTAACATTTCCTTTCATCAAATACTCTTCTCCTCCAAAACATCTTATAGAAACATAATATCCAAATACATCAGGAGGAACGGTTTTTCCATCTACCTTTCCATCCCATCCTTGGGAAATATCTCTAGTTTCAAAAACTTTTTCTCCCCAACGATTAAAGATTACAAACTCTACTTCTTCAATATAATTTCCTCTGACATAAAGGAAATCATTTAATCCATCATCATTAGGCGTAAATGCTTTAGGAACAAATACGAATGGTTCTCGACATCTACTCTGATCAAAGACAAATACGGTAATACTATCTTCATAAGTACATCCTAATTCAATATCTTCTATAACCAAAGAGTAAGTTGTAGTCACTTCTGGAGTTGCTGTAGGATCGAATATGGAACAATTACTTAGATCCTCGCAAGGTTCCCAATTATAATTCCATCCTGGAAATTCAGTTGCATTTAATTGAATTTCATCTCCCGCATTAATAGAATCTCTATCAATATTAAATTCTAATATATCACCAAGATTCAGAACATTTACATCAATCGTATCATGATATTCACATCCAAATGGATTTTCAATTAACAAGGTATATTCTGTAGAATCATCTGGCATTACTAAAGGCGTTGAAGTATTATCATTCATAATAATTCCATCAGCTGGTAGCCAAGTATATTCTAAATCAAATGCCTGACTCAATGGATTAACATCTACAAATAATTCAATAGAATCTTCAAAACATAAAGAGACTTGAGCATCTAAACCTGCCAATATTCCATAATTCGAAACTTCAATACTATCCGTTAAACTACATCCTACCGAGTCCACAACTTGTAAATAAAAAATTGTTCCTACTCCTGCCGTTGCAGTTAAATTAGGATCATTTCCAATTACATTTTGGAAGTCAGGTTGGTTAGACCAAATGAATTCACTCGCATTATTACTTTGTGCTAACAATTCAATTACGGGCTCACAAATGATAGTATCATTTGGATAATTCCATACTAAATCAAGTGGATTAGTAGGTACAAATACTTCAACAGTTCTTACATCATTACATCCAATATTATTTGGACTCGTGATAGTTACAGAGTATTCTGTTGTAACTAAAGGTGTCGCAAGTGGATTTGCAACATTGGTCGAATCTAAACTTGTTGGTGGATTCCAAGTATAAAATAAATTTGGATTTCCATTCGGATTCAAAAAGACAGAATCTTCATTACAAAGTATGATTGTATCTTCCATTAATCCTATGTCGATGATTTCAATTGCTATATCTGTTTCTATCGAATCAATACATCCATCAATAGATGTTACTGTCAATTGGATATTTACGGTATCTAAATTTTGAAAAACAAAAGATGGATGTTGAGTAGTATCTGAAATCCCGTTATCTATATTCCAATCCCATTCGCTTATCGTTCCAGAATAAAATGAAGTATCTGTAAATGCTAAAACTGCACTATCTACACATGTAACCAAATCCCAGTCAAACCCTGCGGTCAATGGTATGGTAGGAACATTATAAGCAACCGTTCGTTCTTCGACACAGCCTGTTCCGAGGTTGGTAATCGTTACGGTATAATTTTTAGAAGAGTCAGGACTTGCAAATGGATTTGCAATATTAGGATCTGATAATCCAATTATTGGACTCCAACTATAATCATAAGTTGGATTACTATTTGGATTTAAAAATACACCATTACTATTACAAGAAGCAGTATCTGTAGGAAGTAATACATCATTCATGATACCTATATCAAATCCACTATTGAGCGTATCCATACAACCGTGAGAGCTGGTAACTATTAATTGAGCATCAATAGGTTGGTTTTGGAAAAAGGTAAAAACTGGATTTTGTACATCTGAAGTTTGACCATTAATTTCCCAATCCCATGCGACAATAGTTCCTGAGTAGAGAGAAGAATCATTAAACTGAAGTGACGCACTATCTATACAAGTCAAATATTCAAGATTGAAATCGGCTTGTAGTGGAACATCAGGTAGTATTATTTCTACATTTCTAGTTAATGTACAATTTCCAAAATTAACAGTTACAGTATAGACTGTCGTTTGTGTAAGTCCTGTTACAACTGGGCTCGGTACATCAGTAGCACTTAGACCATTAGTAGGTGACCAGCTATAATCATAAATTGGATTTCCATTCGGATTTAAAACTGTTCCAGAGGAATTACAAAAAACTATAGAATTTGGAATATTAATATCAATCAAATTAACTTCGACTTCTTCTGAAATAATTGCTACACAACCATCAGCCGTTGTAACTTCTAAATCTACTTGTAGTGTATCACTCTGATTGAGAATAATTACTGGATTTGGAACATCAGAGGTAGTTGTATTATTTCCTGCAAAAGTCCAATTCCAATTTGTAATTGTATTGTTAGAAAAAGTAGTTGTATCTGTAAATTGAATAATTGCATTATCTGTACAATCATCAAATGTATATGTAAATCCTGCTGTCAATGGAGCATCGGGAACGACTACAACTACTTCTCGTATTAGCTCACATGGTCCATCTGATACGGTAACTGAATAGGTCGTAGTTGATGTTGGGTTAGCTGTTGGGTTGGGACTAATATCATTATCTAATCCTGTAGAAGGCGACCAATCATAATTATAAGTTATGTTACCTCCAGGATTAAGTTCTACTCCTACGCCTGTACAATTTACCAAAGTATCAGAGATATTAATATCTATTAAACTGACATCTATAGATTGAACAACAAGTCCTACACAACCATTATTAGTCATCACTTCGAGCGTTACTTCCAATGTTTGACTTTGATCTAATATTATACTTGGATTGGCAATATCAGAGGAATCGCCATTACTAAATTGCCAATTCCATTCCGTAACACTTCCTGGAGAGAACTGAGAATCTTCCATAAAATCTATAACAGCAATATCTGTACAATCATCTATCGTAAATGAAAAACTAGGATCTAATGGTACATCTGGAACGATCACTTCTACTAATTGCACTACCTCGCAAGCTCCATCACTTATCACAACGGTATAAGTTGTCGTACTTGTTGGAAATGCAAAAGGACTTGGTACATCATCATTTGTCAATCCTGCACTTGGCGACCATGAATAATCATGATCAGGATTTCCATTCGGATTCAACTGGACTGGACTACCTTCACAAAGTACAACTAGACTAGGAATATCTATTGTCAATAAATTCACTTCTACACTTTGTGTAAAACTAGCTTGACATCCATCAGCAGTTGTTACTACTAATGTTGCTTGGATAGTAGTACTTTGATTTACTGTTATAGATGGATTTTGTTGATCAGATGTTTGACCATTACTAAATGTCCAATCCCATTCTATGATATTGGCAAATGAATATTGGCTTTCATCTTGAAATGAAATAACCGCTTCGTCTACACAATCACTTAGTGAAAATGTAAAATCTGCCATCAATGGTATATCAGGAACAACAACTGTTACACAATCTTCTTGGCTACAGTTTCCATTCGTTACTGTAACACAATACTCTGTTGTTACAGTTGGATTTACAATAGGGTCAGTATCTGTTGAACTATGAGACCAATCATAATCAAAATCAGGATTTCCTCCTGAGTTAAGATTTACGGGTAGACCTGAACATTTAATAATTTCATCTTGAGGTAAGTCAAAAGAAAAATTATCTACTATAATTGTATCTACTAATATATCGGTACATCCTTCTACCGTTTGTACTTGAAATTCTACGATAAGATTTGAACCTGTAATGGCAACAAAAGTAACATTGGGTGCATTGACTGTTACTGGTGGGTCAGGTAAATTTAAATATCTAAATGACCAAAACCAATTATCAATATCTCCCACAGGTGTTGAAGAGTCCACAAATGAAAAGGTAACTAAATCAGGATCACAATCAATAATATTATAATCATACGATGCTATCACTTGTTGATCTGGAACTGTTACCAATACACTTTGTACCACTTCACAATTAGGATTGTTAGGGTCAGTAATGGTAACATCGTAAGTCGTTGTTACAGGAGGACTCGCTACTGGTGATGTACTTGCTGAATTATTTAAAAAAGTAGTAGGCGACCATATATAATCTAAACTTTGATTTCCGAAAGGATTTAAAACTACGCTACCGCCATCAGTACATATAGTGACTTCTTCTTCAAATGTTCCAATATCTATAAATGAAAATTCAATAACGTCAGTAATCGTATCGCTACATCCTTCATTGGTAAAAACTATTAATTCAATAGGAACTGTTAGTGCTCCTCCTAATTCTAATGTAGGATTTTGAGTTATAATTGTTGGTGCATTTCCGAAGGTCCAAAACCATTGTGTTATATTTCCTTGTGCTGTAGTTGATACATCAGAAAACTGAATTTCTAAATCGTTTTGACAATCTATATAATCCCAATCAAAACTTGCCGCAACCAAAGACTCATTTACAACAACCTCTATACTTCCGCTAGGAAGTATACAAGGTAATCCGTTAATAGGTTCTATAGAAACATTATAAGTTCCTGTACTTGGAAATGTATATTGAAAATTTATCCCAGGTAATGTATCATTCCCTGTAGGTAATTCTATCACCCAAAAATAGTAAAAGGCATTTGCACCTAGATTACTAAAATTTATAACATTACTATTACATGCTTGTGAGTATATGGCATCAACTGGTTCATCAGGATCAATGGTACTTAGAAAGAGTGAATCCAAAAAGGTACAACCGAATTGATTTTCTGCTTGAAAATAAAATAACTCATTTCCTGCTTGTGTAGAAACAAATTCATATATCGAATCAGTAGATAACACTTGTCCTGTGTTATCAAACCAAGTATAAGTTATATCATTATCTGGATTACCATTAACTCCCGTAAAGGTTGCAACATCTCCTAAGCATACTAGAGAGGTATTAATCAAACTTACATCTATCGACTGTTCCTCAACGACTATACTATCTCTTACCATACATGCTCCAGGAGTTGAAAATTTAACATAGTAAACATCTAATCCAAATCCTGAAATCAAAATAGTTGATGAATCAGAAATAACATTATTAAAACCAGAATCAGTTGCCCATAAATAATCTCCTTGTGAGATATTTGTAATAGCAGTAAGTTCTATTTCATCATCACAAAAGTTAGATGCAGCAATCGTCAATGTTGGACTTTCTAATACTGTAATCTTGGTACTCAATTCAGCAGAACAATCATTCAATGTATCTACTATCATCAAAGTGTATTCAATATCACTTGAAGTAGTAACTGTAGGCGATGCAACATCATCATCACTTAATCCTATAGCGGGAAACCATTGATAAACAAATGGTAATCCTACTGGAGCATTCGGATTTAATTGAATAATATCTCCATCACAGATCACTATTTCGTCTTCTAATAAAGTACTTGGTATCAAATTAATAGGAGCAAAATCTTGAGCAGTAGATCCACATCCATTACTCGACTTAACTGTAAGATTGACAAATAAAGTCTGTGAAGAATCAATTACAAAAAGTGGAAATTGCTCTGATGAAGTTTGACCGTCACTTAATACCCAATCCCAACTTTCAATGGTATGAATGGAATCCACACTTGAGTCAATTAAAGCCACAATCACACTATCTTGACAATTTAATGTGATATAATCAAAGTTAGCTTGTACGGAACCTTCAACTAAAGTAATCTCACCAAAAGTAGTATCAGTACATGCTCCATTAATCGATGAAATCAACATTACATTATAAATTCCAAAATCCGAAAAAGTAAATGTTGGATTTTCTAAAGTTGATGTTGCATTAGGATTACCTGCATCATTGAAATGCCATTCAAAATTATCTGCATTCAAACTTGTATTTTCAAATGTAACTTCTAAATCATCACATTGTAAAATAGGCGCTTCAAAATCTGCCAACAAGTCTGTACACTCTCCTACATTATATTGAAACTCTCTTCTTGTCTCTGAAATTAAAACTCCATTTCGATATTCTTCAATACACATTCCTACCAAAAATATTCCATTAGTATTAGGTACACCTGTCAAGATTCCTGTAATCGGATCTAATTGTAGAGGTACTCCACCAGGTGCTCCATTTAATAAATTGTCCAAACCATAAGGAGGGCTTAACCAATTAATCTCTTCATAAGGTGGTGGAGAAGGAGGAATAGGAACGGGATCATTAAATGTTCCTCCATCAAAAGGTGTACATAATTTATAAACTAATGAATCGCCATCTATATCAGTTAAGGATTGGTCAGATTCAAACGGTTCATTTACACATAAAAAAACAGGAGGCATTGTTACTAAATCTGGACTACTATTACATTCTGCTATTGCCGTTTCAGAAATGTCTATAACAAAAGATGCTCCTGTATCAAATGAACTAATAATATTAGAAATCGAACCATTTCTACAACATCTCTGATATACTAATTGATACCCACCTGGAAGTGGTGGAAGTATAATCGTATCTTTATAAGTCATGGTATGAACACATACATCGTTGGGAGGAAAGAGACAAGGATCAGATAATACAATATCGAGCGTATCATCAACTGTTTCAGGAATTTGAATAATCCCATCAATAGTACCTGGAAGGTTTACTAGTTGATTTCCATTAAAAATACCTATCGTAGCAAGTGGATCAAAAGGCGCATTTGATGCTCCAAAAAAGCAATCTCTATAAACGGTTAGACTAATCTCAAACTCGTTTAAATCACTATTCAAGCATCTATAAGACATTTCACCTCCCACAATATGCGAGGCAAAACTTGAAAACGGAAATAGAAAAAAAATAACGAAGCCTATATAACTTATAGATCTGATTTGTTTTCTTTTTTTTCTAAATAAAATAGCGCATAATCCTTTAGGATAATTCATCTTTGTTCATTGAGTTATAACAAGTAGCTAATTAAAAATGGCTAGCTACTTAAATCGGAAATTGGCAAAATTCTAGAAATGCATTTTCATAACAAACAAATTATAACAATGCATTTACATTTTTTTTTAAAATTCGTTGAAGATTAGGTTTTTTATTTCTACTCTTCTTAGTGTAGATGATTCAGGGCTATATATTCCATTTGGTGATGAAAGCAAAATACTTGGAGCAGCAATTTCAAAAGTTAGAAATCCATCATCGATGTAAGAGGCTAACTTACCTGACAGATGATTTCTAAAATGGTTTTTTATACTGCTTACTCTTCTTTTTAATAAAGCTGAATTTTTATTCCCAGCTGCTTTTTGGGTGGTATAAGTTTGTAATTCAATATGCACTTTATTTCCACTTTCTAAATATGAAAATAGAGCATCAGAAAATTCAGATAAATCAGAGAATCCTTTTTTCAATTCATTTTCAAAAAAGGCATCTACTTCATCTAGTGCTACTTCTCTTTCTGAAGCTGCATATTTTCTAGCTTGTTGATTTTTAAATTTTTCTTTTTTACTATGATAAAATAAAAATGTCTGTTCGTAATTTTTATTTGTTGTATTGCTCCAACTAGTTGGATCAGGTTCGTTATTATCAAAATATAACTTAAGCGGCAGATAGCTATTGAGCTGACTTTCTGTAACTACAGGAGTTTCCAATTCATCACTTACTGCCGAGTCTGGATACTTACTTCCAGTAGGTGCAAGTCCCATATAAAATTGTTGATTCAACTCCGTTGCACCTAATAATAATTCTTGCTCTATATCGTAAGTCTCAGTTTTGTAACCAGGTTTCTTGATGACAACTTGATAATTCGCATGATCCTTAATTCTAAATCTTACCTTATTTCCAGATAGATTTTTCTTTCTAAAATTCTTAGCATCTGCAGTTTCACTTTTTTCTATAAACTCCACAGTTGCTCCTTCCAATGGTAATAAATCCCAATCTAAAACCTCTACCTCAAATACTAATGAATAAATATCTCTTGAAAGTGTTTCAAAATTTTCTTCATATTGAATATTAGAAATCTCTGTTGTTGTCGTACTAGTGTTAGTTGAACTAGAGGCTGTTGTAGAAGATGATGATGATGTATTAGTAGAACTAGTACCAGTTTCTTCATTTGAACTTGGCGATTCACCTTTAGTATTCATTTCATCAGGAGCATTAGGTCCATCAGTAATAGGATTACCCAAAGGATCTTTTGGTGTATTTATTTTTACAACAGCATTCTCATTTTCAGTATCTAAAATTGTTACTGTAGTATCATCTCCTGATGTTTGTTGAGCTGAAGGTTCAGTTTTAATAATTACTCTAGGTTCATCGTCTGCATTTGGAACATCTTCTTGTACATAAATACTTCCTCTAGGTTTATTAAGTACTATAAATTCCTCAGGAGTTAATTCAGTTTTATCTGATTTTAATTTAGCTGAAAATAAATCATTACAACACGCTTCATTTTCAGGATCTATCTCAAGAGCTTCTTCTCTATTGGAAGCAAAATAAGATTGATTTCCTTTTTCATTTAAAGAGAAATAAAAATCATTATAACTTGAATTAATTGGGTAAACCATGTGTACAGGAGTTTGCCAACTTCTTCCTACTCTTTTTACTTTATAAATATCATAACCTCCCATTCCTGAATATCCATCCGAACTAAAATATAAAGTCTGTGTAGTAGAATGAAAGAAAGGAGTAACATCATTCTCCCTTGAATTCAAAAAGACATGATTTTGAGGTCTTGTAAGTTTTCCATTTGGAGCAACTGTACTATACCAAATATCTAATTTCCCTTTTCCTCCAGGTCGATTAGATACAAAGAATAATACTTCACGCTCATTTATTTTATCAAAACCAATAGATGGATGTGTAGTTGTATATCCTGGATAATTGATAAATCCTGGCAACTCTTGTTCATCTCCCCATTCTCCATATTGATTTTTATCTCTATAAACTATTTCACAAACAATTTGCTCTAATGAATTGTAGGAACAATTGGTATAATACATTCTCTTACCATCAAAACTTATAGAAGGATTGGCAGCAAATTTTCCATTTTTATTAAAATCAAAAGACTCTAATTCTCCGCTCGCATTTTTCTTAAATAACTTGGAGTACATTTGATTTTTCTTATCAGTAAATCTCATACTCGAAAAGAATAATTCTCCTTCCACTTCTACTGCTCCAAATTCTGAATATGGAGTATTAATACCTTGTTTAATATGTTCTACAGTTATATTTTCCAAATTAGAATCAATCGCTTTGGCTGCCCATGTACAATCAATCAAATCTCTTTCTGCTAGTTTGGCTATTCTTCCATTAAATTTTTTGTGATTCTTTAAATACTTTGTAAAATAATTACTTGCCTCATCATATTTACCCAAGTTCTTTTTGACACTACCTAAGTAGTAAATTGCCAAAGGATATTTCGAACCATCTTCACTTAATATGATTTTATGATAAGCATCTTCAGCTAGGCGGTAAGCTTGAAATAATCTTGCTGATTCAGCATACTTATAATGAATGTCTGTTCTTGTAGGATCGACTTCTAATAGTTTTTTGTAATAAACTAATGCCGTAAAATAGTCTTGTTTTGCAAAAGCATTTTCTGCAGCCTTCGTATAAGCACGTAAGGATTGTGCTGAAATAGCTACAGATGCTATTATCAACAAAATTAAAACAAGTGTTATTTTTCTCAGAGTGTCTATTAGCATGATTTAGTTTAGCGATTTAGTAGGTTGTTCTTTAGATTTTTATAAATATAAATTAGTACAGAGGACATATTTTTTTCTTATCCAAAGGTGCAACTTTATTAAGGGTATAAATTATAGAAAACTCAGGACTTCCTTTGCCATTTGTCGCTTCAGTAAAGTTCGACATATTGACATCATAACTTACTCCTACTCTTATTGAATTTCGAAAATCAATTTCAACATTAGGAATAATTGCATCTCCAACTCTGTAACTCAATCCAAACTGAACTGACAATTCCTTAGTCATGGTTTGATTCAAATGATATTTAAGACCAGTTCCTAAAATTGTTTCCGTATAAGGATCTTGTACTGCCATCATTCCCAAAAGCATGACATCTACTTTTTTACTCACCATAAAACTTCCCATTCCATGAAGATGCATTCTCTTAGATAACACCACATCACTTCTATCAAAAAAAGATTGCCGAGCTTCATTTAAATTAAATATCGAAAACCCAACATCTAGTCGGGTTCTTTTTTCTGGAATTTGAAAATGCCAATTAAAACCGACACTATAATTTATATAAGTAAAACTTGGCTCCTCAAATATTTCTTGTGTTCCTAAATCTGAGTTAAATATTTCTCCATCAAACTGATCATCAAATGATAACTGGTTCGGACTGAACATTCTTTGATTAGCACTTACTTGAAATCCTGCTGAAAGAAAGTTGCTCTTCGAAATTTGATGAGTATAACCCAAGTTTAATCCCAACTGAGATAAACTCAAATCTCCGCTTCCTGCTTGATCATAATTAAAGATCAATCCACCACCAAACATACTATTAGGCATACCTTTTCGCAAAAACTTCATTTCATAAGCTCCTGAAAAGGTCATAAAATTCACAGGTACTGACTGCCATTGGCTTTTATAGTTACCTACAAATCTAATATCCCCACTAAACACAGCTGTTAGTGCGGGGCTAATATTCAAAGGGGAATTTCCGACTTGTGAAAAGTGAATGTCTTGAGCATTCACCATACTTACTTTTAACATAAAAAACAACAGAAACATAAATATTTCTATTGCTGTAGTTGTAATGAGTCTCTTCATAATTTTTCCTTACAAGCAATAAATTAGTCAATTCTATTTCCTATTTTTTTGCAAAAACAGGAATGCTTTTTTATAAAAAAAAACCAATTAAGGTAGTTTTATTTATACAAAGGCATTTTAGTTTAGATGTTTTTGAACAGAGAAGAAACTAATAAATCCCATTTCAATTTAAAAGGTTATTTGATAAATATATTAATTAGCCTTTTATTTATTTAGAAATAGAGTTAATGTTAATGATTAGGTGCAGGAAAGAGATTAATGATCGTTGTCGGTTAATTGGATAAGAATAAGGTTGTTAGTTTGTTTTATATTTCTGGATTCTTCTATCTGCTTTCTCGTTGGTATTTCAAAAATAAAAAAATATTAGCACAAATTAAGAGATTATTCTTAAATAATTTTTTAATTTTTTTCATTTTTTACCAACATCCATAAAAACACTACATTTTAACATGAAGTCTACAAACAAATCTTATTTTTAACCCAAAATCAAAACGTTTGTGATATTTTTACTCACATAACAAACTGTTATTATATGTGAAAAAATAAAATATCACACTAAAACCACTTAATATGAAAAATCTACCGTTACATTGGAAAATTATGATAGGAATGGTACTAGGCGTACTGTTCGGATTGGGTATGACTCAATGGGATAATGCTTCCACTCCTGAAATTCACGAAGGCGCAAAATTTATCAAAGATTGGATTTATCCTTTCGGAGAAATTTTTATTAGTCTTCTTAAATTAATTGCGATTCCACTTATCATTGCTTCCTTAATCAAAGGAATTGCTGACCTCGAAGATATTTCTAAATTTTCAGCTATCGGTGGTCGAACCATTGGTATCTATATTCTTACCACTCTTATCGCAGTTACGATTGGTTTAGGTATTGTAAATATCGTAAAACCTGGAACTGGCATTTCTAAAGAAACATTAGATAGATTAGTCGAAGCCAACCAAACAGATAAATCTGCCGCTGAAAATGTTGAAAAGAAAATCATGACTGCAAAGAACACTAAAAGTTCAGGTCCACTTCAATTTATCAAAGACATGGTTCCTGATAATATCTTTGCTGCTGCTTCAAAAAATGGCGATATGCTAAAAGTCATTTTCTTTACTCTATTTTTTGGAATTAGTTTGTTATTAGTCGATAAAGAAAAAGCCGCCCCCATGAAAGCCTTCTTTGACAGTCTCAATGATATTGTCTTAAAGATGGTGGACTTGATCATGTTGATTTCCCCTTATGCAGTTTTTGCACTATTAGCCCAAGTCATCGTCTCCGCTGCCGACCCTGAAATATTATTCAACTTACTTCAATATGCAATGACTGTTCTTTTTGGATTGTTATTGATGATTGGATTTTATATGATTTTGGTATACTTCTTTACAGGTCGTTCTCCTATTGGATTTTTAAAAGCAATAGCACCTGCTCAACTTTTAGCATTTTCTACAAGTTCGAGTGCGGCGACACTTCCTGTTACGATGGAACGAGTAGAGGAACACCTTGGAGTAGAAAAAGAAGTTACCAGTTTTGTATGTCCTGTAGGTGCGACCGTTAATATGGATGGAACAAGTTTGTATCAAGCAGTTGCTGCGGTTTTTATTTGTAATGCGCTTGATTTTGATTTGACTTTTGCTGACCAATTAACAATTGTAGTTACGGCTACGCTTGCTTCGATTGGTTCTGCTGCAGTTCCAGGTGCAGGTATGGTGATGTTAGTTATTGTACTTCAAGCTATCGGTTTACCTGAAGATAAATTTGCAGTTGGACTTGCTTTAATTTTTGCAGTTGACAGACCACTTGATATGTGCCGTACTGTTGTTAATGTTACAGGTGATGCGACCGTTGCTATGCTTGTTGGAAAAAGTGTTGGTAAATTAGGAGAACCGAAAGTTCAGAATTGGGATGATAATTATGATGCGGTGAAATAGTTTTTTAAAATATCGAATACCGCTAGCGCCCTTGCTCTGCACTACTGTACCGACACAAGTCGTATTAAAATAAAACCTATGTTATGATCCAAAAAGATAAATGAATACTAACTTTAATCCAGAGACAGCTAATAATTTTTCAGTATCCAAAAATTACTTAAGCCGAAAACGTAATGATTTTAACGATTTAAGGTTAGAAAAGACTTACACTTATTATCTTGAAAATGTAATAAGAAGCGGAAGTACCTCAATATTGCAGAGTACTGAAACAGAAAGTGAAGCTACAAGAATTTATCGTTTTTTGAATAATGAAAAAGTAACCCTACCAGAATTGATATTTAAAAGTTGTCGAATTAAAAGCGAAGTACAATTAAATCGACATTTATTAGTGTTGGGAGATAGTGCTATACTTAACATGAGTTCCAAAATAAAAAGGATAACAGATTCTGAAAAGATGGGTACTGTACAAGGAGGAAAAGCTTCAGGTTTTTATGTTCACCCAAGTATGGTAATGTGTCCACAAACGTCTACAATTTTAGGGTTATCAGATCTATTATTATGGAACCAAATTAAACCAAAAACTAAGAAGAATTTTAAAAAGATGCGATTAGAAGACAAGTCTTCCTATAAATGGCATTTAGGTGTTGGGAATTCAAAGCAAGTATTAAAGGACGCTGCAAAATTGACTTATGTATTTGATAGAGAAGCAGATAGTTTTGAATTATTATATCATATCCAAGAAGAAATAAAGGAGTGTTTTGTGATTAGACAATCTCAAAATAGATTGCTTAAAAATAAT
>JALZVK010000419.1 GCA_023301005.1 Saprospiraceae bacterium
TGCCAAGTTCTACTCCATGCTCCATTGATAGCAAGAATAGAATTTCCAGCAGGTCCAGCGACTAATACTTTAGAGTTTTTATTTAACGGGAGTATATTGTTATCATTTTTCAATAATGTGATACTTTCTTGTGCTGCATCAAGACTCGCTTGAGTATGTTCAGCCGAAGCGAATTTAGTATAACGCTCTTTTGGGAAATAAGGATTTTCAAATAATCCTAAATCTAATTTTAATCGAATGATTCTTTCAACTGCTTCATCAATTCTACTCATTGGCACTTCGCCTTCCTCTACCAATTCTTTTAGCAATTTAGGAAACTCTAAACTCATTGGAACCATACTCATATCAATTCCTGCATTAACCGCAACCTTAATTGACTCTTTATGATCCTTAGTGATTTTATGTCGAGAGTGTAAATAAATAATATCTTCCCAATCAGAAACTGCCACACCTTTAAATCCTAATTCATCTCTTAATAGATCTTTTAAAATTTTAGGATCAGCATGAACAGGTATTCCATTCATCTCACCTGAGTTAATCATAACTGTTGCTGCATTAGATGCGATAGCCGCTTTAAATGTAGGAATATAATATTCTCTTAATTGTCTTTCAGGAATCCACGCTTGAGTTCTATCTCTTCCCGTTTTAGCTCCGCTATATCCCAAAAAATGCTTCATACATGCAGCTACACTTTCTGGATGATCTATACTACTTCCTTGATAACCTTCGATGATAGCTGAACCCATTCGAGAAGCTAATAAAGGATCTTCACCGAAGCTTTCAAAAAAACGAGACCATCTATAATCACGTCCTATATCTAGTACTGGTGAAAAATTCCAAGGAATGGCTGACGCTCTAGTTTCGTAGGCAGTAATCTCACCTGTACGTTTTGCAAAGTCAGTATCCCAAGTTGCTGCAAGACTAATCTGTTGTGGAAACAAAGTTCCATCTGCTGTATAATTTACACCATGAATAGCATCGATACCATATAGAACTGGAATTCCAGTTGGCTTATCTTTCATTGCTACCTCTTGGATTCGACTAATGATTTTATACCAATGATCACGAGTGTAAGCATGACCACCTGCATTTAATATTGAACCTACTCTGTAATCTACTAACACCTCTTTTAATTTCATTTCATCTAATTGATGAGGTGAAGTAAGGTTGTAAGGATTACCTACTGAAACCATGTCGATAGATAATTGAGTCATCTCTCCTACTTTGTCAAGTAAGGTCATCTTTGACATGATCTCTTTTACTTTTCGATCGGTCTCATTTTCTGCTGCTCCTTTAGTTGAGAGCGGTTGATTTACTTGAACTTTTTTCATATCGCTTCTACTACAAGAGTTAAATATGAAACCAGTCAATATCAAAATGAGTAGGAATAGATTTTTATTTCTCATTTGTAATTGTATTGTTATTATTTGTAAATGTTTGTTAATGTTTTTGTTTTGTTAGAACATGTTTTTTGTCTTATTGGAAAACGCGAATATAATCAACTTCCATCTTTTGAGGGAAGATTGTAGTCGCATCTGGACTACCAGGCCAATTTCCACCAACTGCAATATTCATAATAAAAAAGAATTCTTGATTGAATGGATAAATGCCATTGACGTTACTATCATTCAGCGTAAAAAATTCATTATCATCGACATACCATTTTATAGAATTATTTTGCCATATCAATGAAAATACGTGAAACTCATCACTAAATTTTCCATCAACCAAACCGTAGCCATTTCCATGATGCATACTTGGTTGACCTTGTTGACCGTAATGTGCAGTTCCATGAACAGTAGAAGGTTGGTGTCCGACTAACTCCATGATATCAATCTCTCCACACGAAGGCCAACCACTCGTCCAAAAGTTAGAACCCAACATCCATATAGCTGGCCAAATACCTTGACCTTCAGGAAGCTTCGCTCTGATGTCAATTCTACCAAAAATATATTCTTGTTTGCCCGCACTAATCATTCTTGCTGATGAGTAATCGCTACCATTTATATTTTGCTCTTTTGCTTCGATAGTTAATACTCCGTTGGCGACATAAGAATTTTGATGACTGTCGGTATAATATTGTTTTTCATTATTTCCCCAACCACCACTACCAGTACCTATTTCATGAGTCCAATTATCAAGGTTGATTTCATTACCATCAAACTCATCTCTCCAAGTCAATGTCATACCGGCATAAGCATCAGGTGTGATATAACCATCATCATTAAGGACAACAAAATCATCATCGTTTCTAATCGTTCCTATAGCTGTGCTATTATCAAAACCTACAGTTGCATTTGACAAATTAACTTCAAAGTCTTCGTCAGGTTCTTTTAATGTATCGGTAAGAATTACGATAGAAATAATCTCTTCAGTAGTGTCATCGAAAGTAAGTGTACCTGATTGAGATTCGAAATCTAATCCTTCTTTAGCTGCTAATTCTTTTGTAGAAAAATCAACAGTTACTGGGTCGCTATGTCTTTGATTTAATCTTACTTTAAAATCAAAAGTCGTATTTGCATCGCCTTCAAATTTTGTAATTGAAGAGATTGTCATTTTTGTTGCAACTGTATTTACTCCTCCATCGCCTCCATCGTCGTCGTTATCTTTACAACTGAAAAATGCAAGTACAAATAAAAAACCGATTAATGTAATTGTATTGTTATATTTCATTTTTATTTTTTTCGGTTGACGACAAACGGTTGACGGTTGACGGTCTTAAAGTGAACTTAGTTTTTTGTTTTTTAAATTATTCATTTGGTTGATGTCGTAAACTCTTACATAATCAATTTCCATTTGTTGTGGAAATATCGAATCATCAATTCCTTCTCTACCGCCCCAATTTCCACCTACTGCAAGATTCAAAATTAAATAAAACCTTTTATCAAAAGGATATTCTGAAAAAGTTTTTCTTTCATTTTCAAATGTAAAATACATTTGGTCATCTATAAAAAAATCTATCTTATCTTCAGTCCATTCTATAGCATAGAGATGAAATTCTTTTTCAGCATCTAAGATAGGAAGTGCTCCGCCTTTTTGAGTTCCTTCCATATGATTAAAAGCATAAGTATGGACTGTTCCAAAAACACTATCAGGATTATAACCAACATGCTCCATGATATCAATCTCTCCACTTTTAGGCCAACCGCCATATTCCCAATCAGTAGGCAACATCCAGATTGCTGGCCATGTACCTACACCTGATGGAAGTTTAGCAGAAATCTCTATACGTCCATATTTCCAATCGCCTTTGTTTTTACTGATAAGTTTAGTGGAAGTGTATACTCTTGTTTCGAAATCCTCTTTGTGAGCTTGAATGATTAGTTTACCATTTTCGACTCTTACATTTTCTTTTCTTTCTGAGGTATAATATTGTTTTTCGTTATTTCCCCAACCGCATAAATTAGGGCAACCGTCTCCAACATCGTATCCCCATTTGGTTGAATCAGGGAAACCATTATAGTCAAATTCGTCAGCCCATATAGGAACTAACTCTTTGCTTGATTCTTTAACCTGCTCTTGACAACTTAAAAAAAACAAACTTGCAAATACAAAAAATCCAACTATGTTGAATCTATGATTTAAATTGGTTTTAAGCATGTCTTTAAAATATTAGAAATGCATAGATGTTATAGCTTCGCTAATTTATATTTTATTTAAAATAAAAAAATAGCGAAGCTATATCAACTATGCATCATTGATCTTATAGAGTGATATATTTAAATCTCCAAAATCCTGCACCCATAAATACTTCTAGCGTCATAAACTTGCCGTTAGCAGTCTCTCCCATTTCAATAATATCATAAGTAACTTGCCCAACTGAAGGAGAAGTTATTTCTTGATCATTAGCTGCTTTGGGTAATCCCATAAATGCACCTGTACCAATTACTGTTAATTGGCTAATAGCACCATCATCAGTTCCGAATGCATGAGTACCAGAAGCCCACGGAGCAACTTCAGGAGCTAATGCACTATCATCTACACATTCGAAATTAAAGCCCATAAAGTCTTCTGCCCAAAGTTGTCCTTTAGTATCATAAACCATTACTCCTTCAGAAGTAAAAGTCCATTCATCATCGAATGCACAAGGTCTAGCGTTTACATCATCTGTAGAATTTGACCACCAAGTAGTCGCATCATCAGGTCCTACCCAATAAGCTCCTTCGGTTGGTTCAAGTATCCAAGTCAACTCACTACAACCTGACATAAATTCTAATACAGAATTAGGAAGACATGGTGATGCTACATCATCTGCAATAGATACGCTTTGTACTGATTCCCCAAAACCACCTTGATTAAATGCTCTTAATGTAATTGGGTAATCTCCTTTTAATTGATAGAAAACTTCTACAACTTCTCCTTCACCAGAAGTACCATTTCCAAAATCCCATTGATAAAGAAATGCATCAGGAGTTGTATTTGTCAAAATAAAAGTATTCATTTCTCCTGGCTTTTCAGCTATGGTAAATGAAACATTGCTAGGTGGTGTACCTAACTCTACTGCATCTGCTTCAGAAGGTTGACAGCTTCCAAAAAATAACAATACAGTTACAAAACTTAAAATTTGGATTATATTTTTCATTTCTATTTTTTTTAAAATTTATATTTTCTTACATGAAAACAAATTATAAACTAGGAACAAAAATTCATCATTCTTAGTTTACAAGTCATTGTTATTAGTACCCAGCGTTTTGAGTAATTCGACCTTGAGTTTTATCGATTTCGATAAGAGGAATAGGTAAAACTTCATGTTTTCCAGCAATGAATCCTGGCAAAACTTGAGGTGCTTGCCCCGTTCTTACTAAGTCAAAAAATCTATGCCCTTCAGTTGCTAATTCTAATCTTCTTTCTTTATAAATTTCATCTAGTAAAAGAGAACCACTTACACTTGCAGGAATTGGAGTTAAACCAACTCTTCCTCTTACTTGATTTACATAACCTCTTGCTGCATTAGCATCTCCTCCACCTCTTACTAATGCCTCAGCAGCCATTAATAAAACATCAGCAAATCGAATTACTCTTTCATTAGTTCCCCATGCCAAAGCAACGTCACCATCCAATGCTCTTTCTGACTCAAGTGGTGCATATTTTTTAATAAACAAATCTGTATTTTGGAAGCCTTCAGTATATGATGCTCCTTGAGCTTTTAAAACATTACCATCAATAATAGTATGTTCCATTCGTGGATCTCCAGCCATAAAATCAGCTAACTCTGTAGCTACTGGACAGAAACTCCAACCTGATGAATAAACTTGTCCTACATAATTTCTCATCCCAAAAAACTGAACATTGAAATTTCCTTCAGTTGGGTTATTTACAGGACCAGATGCAAAACCATTTTCAAAATTTCCAGGTTTATTACCTGAATAAGATATTTCAAATACTGATTCAGTACCGAACTCTTTTTCTAATCTAAAAATGTCTTCAAAATTTGATTCTAAATCATAGAATCCTGAACCAATAACATCTTCAAAATATCCAGCAGCCTCAGACATTCTACTATCATCGTTCTGGTATAAAATCACTTTTCCTAACAATGCTTTTGCGGCACCTTGTGTAATTCTTCCTAATTCACTTGGTGGAACTGATTCTGGTAATTCAGTTTCAGCTATTGCTGCTTTAAGGTCAGCTTCCACTTGAGCATATATTTCAGCAGGAGTCGTTTGCACTACATCATTTACTGCTTCAGGGCTTAATACTTCTGTAATTAAAGGAACTCTTCCAAAATAACGAACTAAATCAAAATAGAAATAAGCTCTAAGGAATTTTGCTTCCGCTGCTATTCTTGCTTTAAATGAAGAAGAAATATCTAATGGTGCTTCGTCTAATTTTACTAAAATCAAATTAGCTCTATAAATTCCTGCATAATATTTTGTCCAAAAACCTTCTTGAGGTCCTAATGTTGGGGTCAAAGAAAAATCATCATAAGCTACCCATGAAGGTTGATCCGAAGCATCACTTCCTCCTGCATAACAATCATCTGATGCAGCATTAGCCAATCCTGTTGCCATAGTCCATCCTGAAGTTCCACCCCATTGCAACACATCATATACTGCTACTAATCCTTGAAATAATTCATCTTCAGTTTGATAAAAATTTACTTCTAACGCTGTTCCTTGTGGCGTTAATGCTAAAAAGTCTTCTTTACATGAACTAGCTATCACCATCAAGGCAAAAAACAAAACTACTTTTATATAAAAATTATTTTTCATGATATATTTTTTTAGTTCTTTAAAGTTTTTGAGTCAAACTAAAACAGAAAATTCCTGTTTTAGTTAGACTTCAAAAAATATATTAGAACACATATTTTTTAAAAAATTAAAATCCTACATTAATACCAAACATAATCGTTCTTGCTTGAGGATATATTCCTCTATCAACTCCACTTCCTCCCATCTCTGGGTCAAATCCTTCATAGTTTGTTAATGTGAAAATATTATTTCCAGTAATGTATATTCTTGCTCTACTAATTCCTACTTTCTCAGTTAACTCTTTGTCAAGAGTATATCCTAATTGTAAATTTTTAATTCTTATAAATGAACCATCTTGAACAAAGAAATCAGAACTTCGAGAATAATTTCCATTAGGATCTGATAATGTCATTCTTGGGAATGAATTAGAAGTACCTTCACCAGTCCATCTATCTAATGCTTGGTGTGTAAAATTAGATGTTGATAGATCAAATCTTCTTGTAGCATTATAAATATCATTACCATAAACTCCTTGAGCAAATAAAACTACATCAAAGTTTTTATAGGATGCATTAAATGTAAATCCAAATGACCAAGGTGGTAATGCATTACCTATATTAGTACGGTCGTCGTCGTCGATTACTCCGTCTCCGTTAAAATCAACAAACTTAATATCTCCAGGAGAAGCTTCTGCTTGATATGGAAGTCCATCTGCATTTACATAACTATTAATATCATTTTGATTTTGGAAAAGACCATCCGTCTTAAATCCAAAAAGGTGGTTAAATGGTTCACCAACTGTAACTCTAGTTACAATTAACCCTTGAGGACCAACTCTTTCTCTATTAAAAAAGTCAACTCCATCATTTAATTTAATTATCTCATTATTAGTATATGAAGTATTAAATTTCACATCAAATTTGAAAGCTCCTCTTGATTTTTTATATCCCAATTCTAAATCAACACCTCTAGTATCCATTTCTCCAATATTACCATCACCTGGTAAATTACCTACAAAAAGAGGTAAAGAAAGCTCTCCTAAAATTCCATCTGTTGTTTTTAAATATGCATCGGCTGAAAGTGTAATATTTTTTAATAATACAGCATCAAAACCGATGTTAGTTTGTATTGTTCTTTCCCATCTTAAATCAGGGTTAGCTAATCGTTGAGGACTTGCACCATTCACTAAGTTTTCTCCAAATCCAAAAGTATATGTTCTGCTTTCTCCAATAAGAGGAAGAAACCCAAAATCAGGGATAAAATTATTACCATTTATTCCCCAAGAACCTCTAATTTTAAGGAAATTGATGGTAGAATTATTAGATAAGAAATCTTCTTCAGTTAAAACCCAACCTGCCAGAACTGATGGAAATGATCCTATTCTATTATTTTCACCAAATTTACTCGACCCATCAAATCGGTATATCAATTGAAATAAATATTTCTCTTTGTAATCATATACTAATCTTCCAAAATAAGAAAATAACCTATCCTCATAATCAAATCCAAAAAATCTTTGTAATTCAGGTTCATTAAAAAAACCAAAAGAAGCATCTTCTAATGAATTTACTGGAATATTTTGAATTGATCCTCCAATTCCTTCTCCTTTATTTTTTTCAGATGACATTCCTACTACTACATTCAAATCGTGATTATTGAATTGTTTTCTGTAAGAAAGAGAATTTTGAAAAATCCATTTTAATCCATTGTTTTTATTTCTACTATAAGAGTTAACATCTGATCTATTGGCAGCGTTTAAATAAAAAACTGGATTAAACCCTTCTCCTCCCCAAAATGCTAAATCACTTCCAAAATTTGTATTGAAATTTAATCCATCTATGATCTCATAATCTGCAAAGACACTTGAAACGATTTTGTGACTCCATCCAAATCCTTGTTGTACTTCAAGTGCTGCCAAGGGATTTAAAATTTCAGATGCTATTAAATCTGAGATACCAAAAACTCCATTTTCATCACTTACCACAGGGAAGTCTTGAAATACACTAGAATTTAAAACGTTAGGGTCTGTTTCGTAAATAGGGGTGATTGGATCTAAATTAATAGCTCTACTTAAAGGAGAACCAAATTCAGAATTAGTTGATACTCCAGAAGCTTTTATATAAGTGTATGCTAAAGTATTTCCAACTTTTAATCTTCTACTAATTTTATGATCTGAATTTAATCTAACTGTAAATCTTTCATAGTTAGAATCTTCAGACCAAACAATACCTTGTTGATCAAAATAAGAAATTGAAGAATAAAAAGTAGATCTGTCTGTTCCTGCATTAAGTGATATTTCATGATTTTGGATAGGTGCATTTTTACTAAAAATAGCATCTTGCCAATCTGTACCTTCACCTAAAGCAGAAGGATCTTCAAAAATCAAATCTCCACCGTCAGCAGCAGAAGCTTCATTCAATAAAGTCGCATATTCTGTAGCATTTAATACTCTTAGTTTTCTCCAAGAATTCTGAAGTCCATAATAGCTATTATAACCTACCTTCATTTGTCCCGCTTTTCCTTTCTTGGTAGTCACTAAGATTACTCCAGAAGAAGCTCTTGTTCCGTAAATACCAGCTGAAGCATCTTTTAATACTTCTATTGACTCGATATCACCTTGAGCTAAATAATCAATTCCACCACCAATAGGTACACCGTCCACTACATAAAGTGCTCCTGGATCTCTATAAGATGTTACACCTCTAACTTGTACTCTTGCTGCTGCACCTGGTTGACCTGAATCAGAGATAACAGTAACACCAGCAGTACGACCTTGTAAAGAAGACTCTAATCGAGTAGTTCCCATTTTTTCTAAATCTTCCGCTTTAACTTTTGCAATTGCTCCAGTTACTACTTTCTTTTTTTGAGTTCCATATCCGATGACTACTACTTCATCCATTACCAAACCTTCTTCCAATAGAATATCTATTTCTGTTCTTAAATCTACTGGAACTTCAGCAGTCCGTAATCCAACATAACTTACTAATAAAATAGCTTGTCCATCAGGTACATCAATGGAATACAATCCATCAATATCGGTTGTGGTACCAATGGCTTCGTTACCTTTTACAACAACTGTTGCTCCGATTACGCCTTGAGGTTCGTCGGCAGAGGTAACCTTTCCTTTTACTGTATAAGATTGTGCAATCATGGATGCACTACAGAAAAGAAAAAACATAATTGTTAAGAGTTGATTTTTCTTCATTGTGTAATTTTTTGTAGAAAAAAGTTTTTTGAATGATTAAGTCTTCTAGAAAAGTAAAATTATAGAATACTCAATTTTTATAAACCTGTATAGTTTTTGATTAAATGATTTTTTCAAAATTAATAATATGTAAACGTAGACTTGATATAAATGTACCTCATTAATACACTCACCTAAGCTCAAATATATAATTTCCTATTAAAATACCTACTCAATGACAGTTATACCTTTCTATTTTACCACTCATTCCCAATTCTTATGTTATATTTACACCTCACACATTAAAAGTTCTGATGAAAAAAGAATACATATTATTTATTGTTATTTTTTTTATTGGTATAAATGCCTTTTCGCAAGAGCAAAATCTTGGAATCCCTATTATTAAAGGGTTTTCCAAAGAATCTTACGATGGCGGATCTCAAAACTGGGATGTCATTCAAGACAGAAATGGTATTATGTATTTTGCGAATAGTGATGGAATGATGTCATTTGATGGTACGACATGGGAAATATATCCACTACCCAACCTAACTATTGTCCGCTCATTAGCAATATCAGAAGCAGGGATTATCTATGCAGGAGGTCAAAATGAATTTGGACGCTTTATACCTGATGAAAGAGGTATTTGGCAATATGAATCACTTAGAGATTTGATACCGCTGCAACATCGAAAATTTGAAGATGTTTGGGGAATAGAGATTAATGATGAAGGTGTTTTTTTTATGGCATCTGAAAAATTATACCATTTAAAAGAAGATAAAGTAAATGTATTTGTGAATGGTACAATTAACTTTTTAGGGCAATCAAATGGTAAAATATACATACAAGATTTTCAATCTGGTCTATATGAGTTCAGTCAAAATAGATTGAATAAAGTTAAAGGTTCCGACATTTTTATCTACAATGCTATATCTACTATTATTGATTTAGATAACACCCAATTAATTACCACTATTAAAGATGGAATATATAAAATAACTAATACTGGTTTTGAAAAATGGAAAACTGATGCTGATGATTTTTTAATAAATAATCATATCAGAAATGTAACAACGATACTTAACAATAAAATTGCAATAGGAAGCGAATATGGTGGACTCATCATAATGAATGAAAAAGGTCAAAGCATTTATCATTTACATAAAGGTCATGGATTGTTGAATAACAATATCATTTCTTTATTTTCTGATAGAAGCGATAATCTTTGGTTATCGCTCTCCAATGGTATCAATTATATTCATACCAACTCTCCTTTTACTCGTATTTATCCTGAAGAAGATTTAGATGGTATTGGATTCGATGTGAAAATACATAAGGGTAAAATTTACCTAGCTACGAATAAAGGCTTGTATTATAAAGATTGGAAAACTTATTATTCGCCATTTGAAAATACGAACTTTAAAATGGTGAATAATACAAAAGGTCAAGTTTGGGGATTAGATATTGTCGATGATCAACTTTTTGTAGCTCATCACAAAGGTGCACTTATCGTAGAAGGTGATGAAGCAAAATTGATTTATGATAAAACTGGTATTTGGAATTTTCAAAAATCTATAAGTCAACCTGATAAGATTATTTCTGGAAGTTATAATAATGTTTCTTTATTTGAAAAAGTAAATAACACTTGGAGTAAAACAATTACAATTCCTAAACTCGAAGAATCTTCTAGATTTGTTGAGCAAGACAAAAAAGGAAATATTTGGGTTTCTCATCCTTACCGTGGTATTTTTAAAATTACGCCTTCCGAAGAATTAGATCAAACTCAAGTCAGATTATATGGAGAAAATGATGGACTTCCTTCTGCTATTCTAAATCACTTATTTAAAATAAAAGATGAGATAATATTTGCTGGGGAAACTGGTGTTTTTAATTTCAATTACGAAACTCAAAAATTTGAACCTTACAAAATTTTTAATGACTTTTTTGGGAATGAAAATAAAGTAAGAAGATTGTTTGAAACACCTACAGGTGATATATGGTTTGTCAATAAAGAGGAATTTGGTTTAGTAAAAATTAAAGATAATGGCTTAGAAAAGATATTAGATAAAATCGTTTTTCCATTATTTAAAAAACAATTAAACAGAGGATTTGAATCCATTTATCCTTACGATGAAAACAACGTTTTCATCAATAACGACAAGGGATTCATTCATTATAGTCCATTAAATCATGTACAAGCAGATACTTCTTTTCAAGTGGTTCTTAATGAAGTAAGAGTCATCTCTCCTAGTGATTCTTTGATAACAAAAGGAATATTTTCTGAAAATAATAAAATACAATCCATTCAGCCAAAGTCGCAGATCAAAACTTTTTCACACCAGCAAAATAATATTGTTTTTAGTTTTTCTGCAACAGATTTCTCTAGCTTAGGAGACTTGGAATATAGATATTATTTAGAAGGACTTGAAGAAGATTGGTCGGATTGGCAAGACCTAACATTGAAAGAATATACTAACCTCTCAGGTGGCAAATATGGTTTTCATATCCAAGCAAGAAATAATATAAAACAATTAAGTAATGAATTAATTTATAGATTTAATATTTCTCCACCTTGGTATAAATCCAGTTTAGCATATTTCATTTATTCTTTGTTATCTATTTTAGGAATGTTTTTTATTATTCGTTTTTATCAAAAAAAATATTCTGGTTTAAAAGAAGATCGTGATAAAGTTGTAAAAGAATCTAAAGCAACTATTGGAAAATTAGAAGCTGAAAAGAAGGATACCGAAATAGCATTTAAACAAAGAGAATTGATTTCAACAACTTTGAATTTGGTAAAGAAAAATGAAACGCTTGCTGATATCAAAAAGAAATTGACTGAAATTAAAAAAGATATTTCGAATACTGATTCTTCTAAAAAAATTCAAAAACTGATTCAAAAATTACAGACTGAAGAAATCCAAAGTGAACATTGGGATCAGATGATGTTGCATTTTAATCAATTGAATAATGGATTTTTTGATCGTTTAAAAAATACTTATCCTGCATTAACTCCTAAGGATTTGAAAATGTGCGCTTACCTCAAAATGAATCTTACTACTAAAGAAATGACTTCTCTATTAAATGTAACTATGCGTGGAGTTGAAGCTAGTAGATACCGTTTGCGTAAAAAATTCCAATTGGAAAAGGATCAGAATTTGACGGAATTTTTGATGACTTTTTAAATGATTTTTTTGAAGCAAAAATAGAGAACAAAGAGTAGAGATTTCCTGTATCAATTCTCTTCTCCCTCAATATCATGGTCTCTTCTCTCTCTTCTACTCTCCTATTTTTCCGCACTAATAATATAGTAACTAAAATGCTTACGACTCAAACCAAGAAGCATTCCCCAAAGTGGACCTAAAGCATTATCTCTCCTTTCCTTTGACAATGTTGTTTTTTCTTTTTTCAAAAATCGTTTCCAAAAAAACTTAAAAACAGTTCGAGGAATATGCATAAAAGAAGGTGCTACTTTCCAACTAATATCTTCTACTTTGATATTTTTAAAACCAACATCTTCCATCGCTTTGATAAATAAATTGATTTCTCCTAAATCATTCAATGCCCAACCTTCCAAGTTTTTTCGATAAATTTTGTCGAGCCATTTTGGAAGAGGATTGTTATGTTTTCTAAATCCATCAGTCAATACAAATCTTCCTCCTGGTTTTAAAACTCGATAAGTTTCTTTTATCAAATCTTTTTTATCATCACCTTTAGCATAACAAGAACTTTCAATTGCAAAAGCAGAGTCCGCTGAATCATTTGCAAAAGGAGTGTTAGCAAAATCTGATTTGATAATAGAAATTCTATTATGGAGTTCTGCTTTCTTATTCAGTTGAGTTCCAAACTCAATTTGCCAAGGTGTAATCGTAATACCATATAGTAATGCTTTTTCATTTTTCTTTGCCATATAGCGAGAAGTCGCAGCCAATCCACAACCAAGATCGAGAACTGTAGGGTTAGAATAATTGCTAAGCTTTAGTCTTAAAAAAACTTCTTCATTCATTTGATTTAACATCGCACTTAGATTAAATGGATTGATTCCCCATTTAAAATATCCAAAGTGCATATTGAAATCTTTATCCCATTCCTCATAATCTAAACCCGCTTTCTCGTAATAATTGATGACTTTTTCTTTTGCAAAAGTCTTTAATGGATTTGCAACTTTCATATCTTTCAATTTTTACTGAAAGTTAAATAAATTTTAATTGCAAACCAATTTTTCAAAAAGAAAACTTCTATTTCTCAGCTTTACGCAACAGCTTATGTTTAGTATTCCAATACAAGTGCTACCGTTTTATAATATCATGCATGCTACAAATGTTGGAATTTCAGAAGCTGGCTTCGCAAAAGTTAAAGTGAGTATATCCCTCAATCTAGTTGAAGATCAATTGAGCATTCAATTTCCTATTCCAGTTTCTGGTTCAAATACGATGACTGTAGTTGATATGTTAGGAAGAAACTTAAGAGATATTGACCTAGGTAACTTGACTGAAGGAAATTATCAAGATGTTATCAATATGAGTGGATTGAATAGTGGTGCTTACTTTATGTTGATGCGTTTGGATGGAGAGATAATTTCTAGTAAGAATATCATGGTTAGATAAACCTAATTTTGAATCCGCTTTTGTCGGCTGATTTAACATAAAAAAATAGACTAACTTAAGTTAGAGCTTTGGACTTCGGAGAAATTCGAAGTCCCTTTTTTTATTTAAAACTTGCATTCAACTCATAAATGCAAGAAATAAAAAATAGCTAAGGGAGTAGGAATTAAATAGTCTACCCGATTGAAGAGATTATTTCCTCATATTAAAAAAGAATCCTTCAAGGGGGTAGATTATTTATTTCCTACTCCCTTAGCTAAAAATCTACTCTACCTGATAGATTTTCATATGCCATTCCTCTAGAACTCGAAATCATAATTTTAAATATATCTAAACTCTTTTCTGTGATGAGTTACTCCTCTTCTTTTTTTCATCTTTTCACTTTTCCAACTCCTTCTATTAAAATAATTTGTATTGATTCACGAGTGAGTACTGACTCTTTTTAGGAATGCGAATAAAAATAATTACGAAGTAATCGGCTCACAAAAAATCAATCTCGAATCTTCCAATGCTAACTTCCTTACCTCCGAAGGATAACCTTCAGCAGTAATCATATTGATAAAATCTTCTTTCTTAGCATATTCAACAATTAAGACTTTATCCCATTCTAATTCTCCTTGAGGGCCAATGACTGTATATTTTGGAGATCCATAAAACAATACTTTTGCATTTGACTTTTGGAAAAAAGGTACTGTCTCCTTCATATAGTTTTTATATTGTTCTGCTCCTGTGACTCCTGTTTCTTCTACATGAGATTTGAATTTTAAAAGATTCAACATTTGTAATGGAGTGTCAACTGGAATTTTTATAAACTCTAAAAATTGCTCTTTTGTTAGGTCTAGGTATTTTTGCATTTTATTTATTTAAAAAATTATTTAACCAATGTACAATTTAAAAATGTGTAATGAATGTCTTCTATTATAGAACAACCTGCCAATTGAATCTGCCTGACGGCAGTCAGAATTGGCGGTTACTAAAATTAAAATTTTACAAACCGATGTCTATATATTTTCTCTCCTCCTGATAATTCTAAAAAGTAAATCCCGCTTGGAATATTTTTTAAATCTAAAGAAATAGTTCCTTGGAAGTCTTGTTCTAAAAAGGGAATCGGTTTGCCATCTATCGAAAATATTCTTGCATTTAAGTTGGTATCATTTTCAGTAATTATATTTAAAATATAAGAAGTAGGATTTGGAAAAATAGTTACATCGAAATGATTTATATTTTTCGTATTTACAAAAGTAAAATCAATAGTGTCAACTATTGTAGTATGACAAAAATCTTTACTCGCTGTAAGTGATACGATATACATTCCGTTTGCATTATATTGATGAGATGGATTTTCGCTAGTACTAGAAAATCCGTCACCAAAGTTCCAAGTATAAGTAATTGCTTCGGAAGAAGTATTATTGAAAGTCACTACGTTTCCATCAATTGTAAAATCAAATGATGCTACTGGTGCTGGTATAATTGTTATGACATCTTGTAAAGTAAATTGATCTGTTCCATAAGTATTAACCGCCTGTAATGTAACATCATAAACACCTGGAGTTTCATATATAATTTGCGGATTTTCTTCGGAAGATGTTGCAGGTGTTCCTCCTTCAAATGTCCATACATATTGATTATCAAGACCTGTCGAACTATTGGTATAAGTTACTAAATAAGGAGCACATCCATTGGTGTCCGAACTAGTGAAACTTACAATTGGAAAAAAATATTCTACAACTTGCTCAATAGTATCTGTACCACAATCATTAGAAACTATTAACTGAACTGTATAAGCACCATTTTCAGAATATTCAAATGTAGGTGAAGTCATCGTACTAACGTTGCCATTAGCATCTCCAAATGACCATTGAAAAGAATTAGCATTTAATGAAGTACTATTAAATTGAAAACTTGCACCGACGTTAGCATAAGTAAAATTAGCAACTGGCATCGCTGTTGGTTGAGATGCAAATATAATGTTATTAATATTTTCTATGATGCCTGACTCACCGTCAGTTGCGCCATTTGTATTATCAGAACAACTTCCTGAATTAATTGTCATTCCTGCTTCGCCACCATTTACTGAAGTCGTAAATGATGCACCACCTGATAAATTAGTAGAGATGATTCCACCGCCGCCACCACCGCCTGGACCAAAACATCTTTGTACTCCATTGTTATCATTTAATCCACCGTCTCCGCCATTAGCTTCTAGATGAACTGTACTCGAAATATTTTGAGATAATAACAATATACTTCCGCCTGCGCCACCGCCGCCTGTTCCATCGCCACCGCCATCTATTGGAGTATTACCATTGGCTAAAATTGAAAAATCAGAAGGATTAAATTGATTGGTATTTATAATGATAATTCCGCCACCATTTCCGCCATTGGTTGCAACTCCATTATTATCATGACCTGCACCACCGCCACCACCTAGAAATATTCGATCAATAATTGTAGGCGCACCTTTGCCTCCTATTCCTGGAAATGAACCTTGACAACCAAAAGTACTTGGTTCATTATTTTCACCTCCTACTCCACCATTAGTTATATTTCCACCGCCGCCACCGCCTGAGTTGTGATCGTTTCCACCGCCGCCACCATTGGCTTGAGCACCTCTTCCAAATTCTTTATCGACAATGATTGGAGCAATACCTTCGCCTTTTGCAGCACCTCTCCAATTTCCAAATTCATAAAAATAATTGTTTTGAGTAAACAACCAATTGCAATCATTAGTAGCTGAGGTTTGAGTTTCGCCACCTCTGAATCCTAAACCACTTACATCAATATTTCCATTTTGGATCAATTCTCCTTCTACATTTATAGCAACGATTCCTCCTCGTTCACCATCCCAAGGCATAGCGGTCAAACTATCTTGAATTTCTACGGCGTCGTAAGTAGGCATGGTAACTAATTGAACTGAACCTGAAACTTGATATTCATTTTCTATACGATTTTTAAAAATAATATCATTGCCAACTATGTTCGCTATCTCATTGATTTCGTATAAACCTGCGCTATTTAAACTGGTAACATTTCCAAAACTTGAAGAGTTCGACTCGTCTATTTCTGCTCCTTGCATTTGGATTAAAACTACAAGATTACCTTCGTCAAAAGGTGCGGAATCATCAACTGTGATTTTGGCTGCACAGGAATCTGCTTCAATAGAAGTTACTACTCCGTAATGATTGACGATACCAGAAATTTGAACTTGAGAAATTAATTGAAAGGAGGAAAGCAGTATTGCGATAAAAGGGAGTAATTTTTTCATAGGAAGTTGTATTTAAGTTTAGACTCAAATTTAGTAAAAAATAAATTACTCTAACTATGTATACGCACTAACTATATTGCCAAACATCAATATGTCTTAAAAATATCTTTACTAAATTTTCAGCATCAGAAATTCCTCTATGATGAATTCCTTCAAACTCGAAACCTTCTCTCATAACTGCTTTTTTTAAGCCGATTGGATTCTTGAGTTTCTTATGATTTTGATATTGTTTTTTTATGTTCATATGAAAGTCGCACCAATCATCTTCTAATTGATGTAGGGCACAATCTCTTTGAAACATTATTTTATCAAATTGTCCCCACGAACAAAGCAAATAATCTTCTTCGTAGATTTCAGCCCATTTTTTAAATTCTTCTATAACGATTGGAAATGTTTTGGCAGCGTTGATTTCTTGTTGAGTGATGGAAGTAAGGTCTTTACAAAAAGGAGAAAGGTAAGGATGTAACACAGGTTTTACAAAACGATTATAACTTCCTAATTGCTCTCCATAATCGTTGAGCAATATTGCTCCTATTTCAATTGTTTCTTGTGGAAGTTCTAAAGGGTTGCCGTCCCAACATGTCGCCTCTAAATCGTATATGATGTAATTCACGGTATTATTATTTTTTAAATAAATACTATTCCATAGAAAATTGAAACTTACTTTTTCTTATTCCATCTGATTGAACGGTATCTATTAAATTATGTTATGCCATCGAACAACGATAATTTAAAAAAGTTTAAATAAGAGAAATATTTTATTTCTCTATTTCAATAAGCATCTTTTTCAACTCTTCAATCTCTGAATATAAACCATCAATTTTCTTTTCCAAATCCTGATTATTATCCATTGTCATTTCATCTACAAAAATCGCATTGGCTAATGACATTCCAAATATTCCTCCCATCAAAACAACTATCACAAAATAGAATCGAGTCAATCCTGCCAACCAATCATTATCTGCTTGTTGTGCTAAAGTTGCTGGAATTTCATTCCACCCTTCTACGGTAAATAATTGAAAAATAGTATATGCTGATATTGCAGGATCACCGAAATACTGCGGTGCTATTTCTCCATAAAAATGACAAGTAAAAATGGCAAGGATAAAATTTAAAAACATCAAAGCTATCATTACAAATACTGATGCCTTTAATGCTCTTCCTAATCCTGCCATGATCATCTTCATTCTAGGAATGAACTTGATCAGCTTCGCTAATCTTACCATTCTTAAAAGTCGAAGTACGGTAAATACTGCATAATTATGTGTTGCAAAAAATGGAATCGAAGTCAGCAAAGAAGGAATACTCGCTACAACAATTATAAAATCAAAAATATTCCAACCATCTGCAAAATATCCTTTGGGTTTTAATACAACTAATTTTACAATTGCTTCTATTAAAAATATTAAAATGAAAAAGTGATCTAGATTATGTAGGAAGTGATTAGGCTTCGCCTCGGTATGTATCTCTGGGAAATATAACAAGCATATGACCAATGCATTTATCGCAATGGCAACCATCATATTCTTTTCTTTTAGAAAAAATCTTTTAAACATTTTTATTGAGTGTGGAGTTAGAGCTTGTTGGGGAATTAGATTTTGAGATGAAAATATTCTTTTTTAACCGAAATATAATTTCTCAACAAGCTCTTAGTTACGCTTCTGCTAGTTTGTATGATTTCCAATTAATTGCTTTATCAAATCCATATTTTGATAATCGGTTATGATAATAATAAAGTACTTTAAAATCTTCGCTGATGATCAATCCTTTTTTATTAATCATCAAAGGTCGATCTCCATGATATGTTCCTAATTTATTAATTCCCAATTTGACCAATTCTTCAATTTCAAAATGAATTTCATCAGTCAATTGAATCTCCTTATTTTTTTCCATTTCAAAAAGAATCTCACGGAGTTCATGAACTGCATTTTTCATTTCCTCCATAGGGAAAATATAATCTTCAGGAGGTAATCTCAAAATTCCAAAAATATCTAAATTAGGATTTTGACTTAATAAAATATTAAATGCCACAAATGCCATCAAATGACTACTTAATACTAAGTTGTCTTTGAAATATCTTTCTATAATTCTATCTCCTAAGCGTCGAGTATATTCTCTTTCACGTTGTGCATTTTTAACGACTTCACCATCGGTATAGAAAAATTCTTTGAGTTCTACTTTACGATTATTGTCATCATAGCTATCTCCATTTTCATCTACAAAATTTCCTACAACGTCCATTGGTTTTCCCAAACTCAAATTTATATCTGAACTTTCTGAGAAAGTTTCCCATATAAATTTCATGGATTTGCTAAAGCTATAACTTTGATCTTTTGTTGTTTTAAAATACATTTCTTTCCCCGTCCGTTTCAAGTAGTCTTCCATCATAAATTTAGCTTCTAACACAAAATGGTAACCTAAGATAACAGGTACAACAAATATTTTATCGGTACCTCCTTTTTGATAATTATCTCTTTGGGCAGCTATTGCAGTTCCCATCATTCCCAATTTAAACTTAGTTTCCAATGCGCCTGATCTCGACCGAGTTCCTCCTGGAAAAAATAAACTACTTGTTCCTTTTTGAATAGAAAGTTTAGAATTGATTTTTAAAGTTTCTAAATAAATTGGATTCTTTTTTCTTCTATCAATTCGATATGCACCTAAGCGATTCATATAATAAGCGGTATAACCTGTATTATATAAATTCAATCCTGCTCCAAATGAAGCAAATGGAATTCCTACAATTTGATCTAAAATATAACCAATCAAAACAGAATCTAAATTACTAAAATGCGTAGGTACAAAAACAACAGTTCCTATTTTGGTTAAGGCTCTTACATGTTCGGCTTCTCCATAAACTTTAAGTTTGTCATACAATACTTTTTTAGAACCGAACACTCTTCCTAAGTTTCTACCTGAAGCAGATTTTAATAACCTTCCAAAAAATATTCTTAAAAATTTTCGAGCAAACTCAAATGTCTTTTCATTAAATGTCGCTACAATCTCCTCTGCATATACATTAATAATTCTTTTTAGAAGCTTTAGATTATTTTCCTTTGATGCTTCATCATCTTGATCTAAAATCAACTCATTACTTATCTTTCTCCAAAATATTTTTTCATCAGGTGGATCAACTTTCCACGGTTCCTCTTTAATTCTTATTCGTTCATTATATATTGTAGAAACGATTATTTTAGTAATCTCCTCATTCGATTTATTTTTAAATAAATCAAAAACCTCCGCTTCAATATCTTTGATAAAATTCCCTCTATCAGCATGTAGCTTATGAATTCCCCAATCTTTTATATCTGGAAAAACATGAGGAAAAGGACCTTTACTTTTGCTCATGTTTTATTTGTTCATTAAGATCATTGATAAATGAAAGAATTTCATCTCTTCCTGTTTTGTCATTGGAAGAGCTGATAAATTGTTGTGGAAGTTCATTCCAATATTTCAGTAACTCATTTTGAATGGCTTTTATATTTTTATCTCTTCCTTCTTCACCTCCTCTGATTCTATCCGTCTTCGTATATACGATTACATAAGGCACATGAATCTGTCCCATCCAATTGATAAATTCTACATCAATTTCCTGAGGCGGAATGTAAGCATCTAACAATACAAATGCACAAACTAAATTGGGACGATTCTGTAAATAATTAGAAATCATTTTTTCCCAAGCGAATCGTTTGGTCTTTGATATTCTAGCATATCCATAACCTGGCAAATCTACCAAATGCCAAGTTTCATTTATTTGAAAATAATTGATGGTTTGTGTTTTCCCTGGCGTATTAGAAACTTTTGCCAAACCTTTCCGACCTGTCAACATATTTAACAATGAAGATTTTCCAACATTGGAACGACCTATAAATGCGTACTCAGGTTGCTTAGATTTTGGGCAACTATTTAGACTTGGGTAACTTCCTATAAAATTTGCGTAAGTGATTTCCATATTATTATTGTGGCATTGCCACTTATCTTATTTTTGTTTTTGCAAATGTAAAAAAACAGGCTTAGAATATGGTATGTAATGAGGTATAATCGAACGAATTGTCAATAGAACACGGATGCCATAGATTGAGTGAATTTTAGCGAATTTGACGATCTGACTTGTATATTCGTTTTATTCTTGTTTATTCACCTTCTTTATATTCTTTTCAAAAAACTTACCTTTGTTTTTTTTTACCGCAGAGTTTGAAAAGAGTTAGCACGGAGTTACACAGAGTTGTCAAAAATGTTTAGTAAAAACTCTGCGTAACTCTGCGAAAACTCACTCCTAACTCTGCGGTAAAACTCAATATCATTCGAAGCATTGTAAATGGAACTTTCAAATATAGAAACTAATATTAAAAAATTCGGTATTCCCATTCTTTACCTTTTAGCATTTGCGTTGATATACCATGTCAAGGACAATGCATTCTTTTGGGATACCGTACAATTAGGATCTATACATTCTCATTTCTATCTTGAAAATAATTTCCAATCCTTTTTTCTCCCTGCGGAAATTGATAGTGGACATCCTCCGACCTTTGGAATTTATATTGCTTTATTTTGGAAATGCTTTGGGAAGAGTTTAGCAACAAGTCATTTTGCGATGTTGCCAGTACTATTTGGAATCATATTTTATCTCCAACGAGTTGGATTATTTTTATTTGAAAAATCTTGGAGCTATGTTTTTCCATTTATATTATGGATGATTTTAGATCCATGCATAGGAGGGCATGCTATACTCGTTTCGCCAGATGTAATGGTATTGTTATTTTTTATCATGAGTTGCGATGGCGTTTTTAATAAAAGAAAAACAAGTCTTGTTTTAGGCATCATCGGACTATGTATAATGAGTACTCGTGGAATGATGGTTGCCGCTGCAATTTTCTCCTATGATTTCTTAAATTATTTCTTCATCCAAAAAGATGCACCAACTCATTCCTCTAATAAAGAGATTTCCAATTCAAAAAACAAAATCCAAAATCTAGCACAAAGCTCTCCCCCGTTCTGGGATAGCTTTCGTAAGAAAAGGAAAAAGCAAAAAGGGGTCGGGGGGTGGAATTCCCTCCCCCAAATAAAAAAACTAATCCAAAAAACAATCCCCTACTGGACAGGCGGATTCCTAGGACTTGGATTTTTAATTTCCCATTATTGGGTAACAGGTTGGGTTGGTTATCACGAAGGTTCATCGTGGGCACCCGCATTTGAAAAAGTAGATCTAACAGGTGGAATCAAAAATATAATGATATTAGGTTGGCGAATGTTAGACTTTGGAAGAGTCTTCCTTTGGTTAGTTTTATTCTATTTAAGTTTTAAAATATTCAGAGAAAAAATAAAATTGGATATTAAATCAAAGCAATTGATTTTGTTATTTTTCTGTATGATATTTTTTATGACACCAGCTTTGATTATGCATAAGCAATTGTCAGGGCATCGTTATTTAATACCGCTTTTTCTTTCTTTTAATTTTATAGTCGCTTATTTTATTTTTAAATATGCAGATACTAAACCTTTAAAAAGAGCAGTTTTCTTTATCGCATTTTTTGGATTGACTACTGGCAACTTTTGGATTTATCCAAAACAGATTGCACAAAGTTGGGATACCACTCTTGCGGTCTTACCTTATTTTGATTTGAGAAATCAAATGAAAGATTTTATTGAAAAAGAAAAAATTCCTTACTCTAATATCGGTTCTGTTTTTCCAAATGTTTTAGCATTTAAATATATCGACTTGACGAATAGTCAAGAACATTTTATGTTGAAAGATTTTGAAAAACAAGAGTATATGTTTTACTCCAATGTATACAATGATTTTACAGATGAAGAGATCGAAGAATTAGAAAAGAATTGGAAAGTGGTCAAGTCATTTGAAAAAAATAGAATCTGTGTTATACTTTATCAAAGATAAGGGAGTAGGAATTAAATAGTCTACCCGATTGAAGAGATTATTTATTTCCTACTCCCTAAAGTATTGATTTACAATAGTTTATAAATTCATTTTATCTCGCTTTTATTTTTATTAAAAACTAATCTTTAAATCTTCTCTTCATTTTCAAAACTAATTTTACCTTTGCATTACTTTGGTTTCCGATCCTATCGGAATGAAAAGGGAATCCGTGTGAAAATCCGGAGCAGTCCCCGCTGCTGTAAGTTCTTAAACAGCTTTTTAAATTCAATGCCACTATTTTTTAAAAATGGGAAGGTATTAAAAAGTAGAACGAGCCAGAAGACCTGCCATAGTAATTTTTGTTTATCAACTTTCGGAGGAAAGGTTAATGACAGATTATTTTAGGCAAAGAACCTTCTGGTTTTTTAATGACTCATCTTTAGATCTTTTATTCAAAAGAATCTATGCCTTCCATAAATTATCTGCCCATTTATTTTCTTTTTCCTTTAGTTGAAAAATGTAATTTTATTGTTATAAAAAATGAAAAACATTTTTCTATTTTATTGGTTCGTTCTGTTCATTGTTTTTCCAAGTCTTGGAATTGCACAGGATGTTGATACTGTCATAGTATCACCTGAAGTCGAAGTGACTGCCACTAAAATCAGAGAACAATTAATCGGAGGACAATCTCAAAATTGGTCCACTCAAAAATTAGACGAAACCTCAGCATCAACGATTGGAGAATTACTCGCTCAAGACGGCGGCGTATTTATCAAAAATTATGGAATCGGAAGTTTGGCAACTTCATCAATTAGAGGTGGAAATTCAAGTCATACTTTAGTGCTATGGAATGGCTTGCCGATACAAAGTCCGATGTTGGGTACTTTGGATTTATCATTATTATCGCTATCGAGTGCGGAAGAAATTACTTTACAAAAAGGTGGAAATTCTGCGCTTTATGGAAGTGGCGCAATCGGAGGAATTATCTCGATGAAAAATCAAAATGATTTTTCTAATAAATATTCTGTTCAGTATAAATCGCAAATTGGAAGTTTTGGTTTTTCTAGTCAAAATTTAAAAGTAGGTTTTGGAAATAGAAAAATACAATTTGTAACAAAGCTCTTACATCAAAAATCAGAGAACGATTTCTTTTATGTGATTCGAGAAGATTTACCAAAACAACAACAAACAAATGCATCATTTTCTAGGCAAAATTTGTTTCAAGATATTTATTGGAAAATCAATACTAAGAATCAATTAGCTGTTCATCTTTGGAGAACAATTTCTGATCAAAATATTCCGCCTACCAATGTGCAAACTGAAAGCAAAGCTCATCAAGATGATTATTCTACTCGCTTAGTTTTGGATTGGAAAAGAGTAAGTAACTCTAATGTGTTTCAAGGGAAAGTTGGTTTCTATGATGAGTTTATGGATTACTTTGATGATGCATCAGGATTGGAATCTAATATTCATTTTACAAATTGGATTGGAGAATTAGAATCTCAATGGAATAAAAATAATCATAAATTCACACTTGCAGGTACACAATCTTTTACGACTGCATTTTCTGCATTTTATGATTCGCCTCCTACTGAAACGAAGTCTGCACTTATCGCAAGTCATCAATATAGTAAGCCTTTGTTTTTGATTCAAACAAGTCTTCGACAAGAATTGATTGATGGAAAATTTACTCCGTTCGTTCCTTCTATTGGTTTGGATTATAGAATACTTCCTCATTTATTATTAAAATTTAAAGCAAGCCGAAATTATAAAAACCCAACTTTAAATAATCGCTATTGGATTCCTGGAGGCAATGAAAATCTTTTACCCGAATCAGGTTGGAGTGAAGAAGCAACTATTGAATATGAAAAATATTTTAAGCATGCTCATTTTAAAATTTCACTAACAGGATTCAATCGCAAGATTGATAATTGGATTCGTTGGGCACCTACAGATGGTCAATTCTTTTGGTCAGCATTTAACTTGACTAAAGTGTGGAGTCGTGGATTGGAGAGTCGAGTTTCTTATTTATATAAAAAAAATAAAACCCAATTTCATTGGGAAGCTGGATATGATTTTATCAAATCTACTAATCAAGTAGATATTGTGGTTCCGAGAATTTCCGCAGGAGACCAACTCGTTTATACACCTCGACATCAAGCATTTTCAAAAATCGGAATCGGTTGGAATGACTTCCTCCTCTCCTATCATCATAGCTTGACAGGTCGAACTATTGGTATCAACGAAACGCTCGATGCTTATCATATCGGCAATGTAAGATTTCAAAAAAACTTTAATTTAAAAAAATGTAAAAGCATTGTTTTTTTCAATGCGAATAATATTTGGAATGCCAACTATTTTGTTGTGGAGCGACGACCGATGCCTCGTTCTAATTTCCAAATTGGATTAAACTTTATTTTCTCAAAAAAATTAAATCATAAAAATCATTAAGACGATGAAACAAATTTTTACTCTATTTCTATCACTAACAATCTTTACTTCATTTGCTCAAACAACAGCAGATTTCGAAAACTTTAATTTACAAGTTGATACTTTTTTAAATGGAGACGACCTTAGTGGTGGTTTTTCTAGCGGAAATATTTTCTTACCAAACAACTTTAATACAGATTGGTTATCTTGGAGTGGTTGGTCTATTTCAAGTAAAACGGATAGTACAACTCCTGGTTTTGGTAATCAATATTCTGCGATTACTGGAGGTGGAGAAACATCAGGTTCTTATGCAACAGCATTCGTTTCAGGTGAAAATATTATTAATTTAGTAGGCGATGCTGCGGGGAATCATGCTGATGGATTTTATATCACAAATGCAACTTATGCATATTTGAGTATGCAAGATGGCGATCAATTTTCTAAAAAATTTGGAGGAGTGACTGGTGATGATCCTGACTTCTTTGTATTGACTATCAAAGGTTATTATAATGGTACACTTACAACGGATAGTGTGGATTTTTATTTAGCGGATTTTAGATTCTCTGATAATACTCAAGATTATATTATTGACGATTGGACTTTTGTAGATTTACTTCCTTTGGGAAATGTGGACAGTCTTTCTTTCACATTGAACTCTTCTGATGTTGGAATGTTTGGTATGAATACACCTGCTTATTTTTGTATTGATAAATTTACAACTACTGATGGAGTACTTTCTACCCAAAATGTAAATGCTGAATTAGCTTTTGATGTTTACCCAAATCCTGCAAGTGATTTTATTATTTTAAAAAATAAAGATTACAATTGGGATAGTTTTTCTATTTACAATATGAATGGTCAGTTGATTTATAACAATGTAATTACAAATGATAATTCGCCAATTAATATTCAAGAATTACCTAAAGGTAATTATGTAATTCGAGTTAAAAATAAAGATTATCAATCTTCAAAATTGTTTATCAAACAATAAACTTACGGTAGCACGGTTTACACCG
>JALZVK010000420.1 GCA_023301005.1 Saprospiraceae bacterium
TACAAAGCTAATAACTTCTGTAAGCCTATTGTTAGATAATTTTTTTCATTTCACCAATTGCCGAGAACTTAGATATATACGCAATACTGCGTATATACAAACTCTAAAAACCACATTGTATTATATTTATAAAAATATTTAAAAGCCTAATAATCAATTAATATTTAAAAATATCACGCATGTTTTTAGAATTTAAGTAAATATAAGAAAAAGTCATAAGTTAGAAGTCAAAATTATCCAACGGACTTTTTAATTTTTTAATTTCTTCGTTAGATAAGTGCAAATAAATTTCAGTAGTTTTTATCGAATTATGTCCTAGTGCTTTTTGGACCAAAGCAATACTATATCCATTTTCAACACAATGCGTAGCAAAACTATGTCTTAAAGTGTGGACAGTTGCATAGGCGTTGATTTTACTTTTTTCAACAGCAGAAGAAAAAATGGATTGAACACTTCTTACACTATACTTTCCGCCATATTGTCCTTCAAAAAGCCAGGAGGTCGGTTTATATGTATTTAAATAATTGTTTAGAGTAGGTATGGCCTTTTTGGCTAATGATACAATTCTATCTTTTTTACCTTTACCTGCTTTTATATGTATAGTTTTTCTTTCAATATTCACATCTCTTTTTCGCAAATTTACAACTTCACCTAGTCTTAAACCACTTGAATAAATCAGTAATAAAATTAACTTATGTTTCTGATTTTTAGTAACAGCAAATAACTTTTGTACATCTTCTTGAGACAGCACATTAGGTAATTTTTTAGGTTTCTTAGGTCTAGGTATTTCAATATATAATTTAGGTTCACCTAATATATTTTCGCAGTAAGCTTTATATGCATTTATGATTTGATTTTGTGTAGATGCTGATATTTTTTTAAACTTGATTAAGTGTAAGAGATAAGCACGTACATTTTCTGGTTTCAATTTTTCTGGATCTATTTTATCAAAAAAAAGAAATAAACTAACCAAATGATTTTTGTAAGCCTTAATAGTAGAAACACTATACTGCTTTAAAATAAAAAATTCTTCAAGTTGCTGAAGGGCTAGTTGCTGCTTTTCGTTTAAGAACTGTTTACCTAATTTAGTTTTATTATTGTTGAATTTAGTTTTTCTTTCAGGATCATCAGGAATATCACTTTTTATGTCAAGATCAAAAATGACATAGTTCAAACCAATTTGCTTTTTAAGATGTCTAAAGCTAGATTTTACAAAAGGAATTTCCCAACAAGTCAATTCTATATTCCAATTTCTCCCACTTATATTTTTAACGACATTTATCCAAGCACGTTTATCATAAGGAATATAAACAGCTATACTTTTATGATCTATTTTTTGAATCAGTATTTTTTCCCCAGCAAACCTTTTGTGTAGATCACCTTTGTAAATATAATCTTGCAATTGGGGAATAATGCGCCCAAATGAATTATCTTTTTCATTTTTTTCTTTTGTAGGTAAAATAAGAGTATCTCCAAATAAGTTTTTTAATGCCTTAAAACTTTTAGTCGAATATGGAAGATGCCAACAATTTTTTGACTTACTCCATTTTCTTCCTTCTATTGTTTTTAATTTATCAAGTAGAAATTGTGTATAAGGAAATGATACTTTGATTCTTATCTCATTTCGATGTTCTATTTTTGACAAATAGATGTGTGGTGTTTGTTTTTTCATAATATATGTAAATCAATAGTTAAGTAGTTAGACAATAGTAACCGTATTTTATGTCGGTTCTTTTGTCCTTATATTTTACTTTGAAACCAATCATCTACCCAGATAAGATCATGCTTTCCAAGCAATCTGTCTGACGACAAGTAGGAAATTAAAAACAAAATTAGCTACCGAAAATTCTGAATCTATTTAGTTCACATTCCTTATCACTATTGTTTTATTATCTGTTTAATAACAGTTCCATTTATTACTAAATAATAATTCCCCTCTGCCAAATTAGTTAAATTTAATTTTGTGTGTGTTTTATTTTCTACTAAGCGACTAATATTATCTGTAACATCTTGACCCAAACTATTTAATAATAATAGAGTTTTTAACTCTATTCCATTCCAAGAAATTTCCAAAATATCATTCGTTGGATTTGGGTATAAATTTATTATAGTTTCGAGGACTTCAATTGTAACTGCTTTCATGGGGAATATGGTCTGAGTACCATCATCATCTATTTGTTTTAGTCGATAAAAAGAAATCCCAAGATATGGAGAATCATCTATTATCGAATAATGAGTAGTTTGATTTATATTACCTTGTCCAGTTACGTTCTCAACGAAGTCCCAATTGGAACCATCTTTAGAGCGTTCAATAATAAAAAAACCATTTTGAATTTCAGAAGCAGTTGACCAATCAATCTTAACCTGATTATTGGAAGTAGGATTTATATTAAAAGAAAGTAAGTCAACAGGTAAAGTGTTCCCTTGAATTTCTGACCAAATTTGTTCTGGTGTACCAAACAATTGATGAGCTTCCATTTGAAATGATTCGTATTCGGAAGTATTGCCATGATTGGGAGCCAATAGCCCTTTATTAAAAACGTATAAGTTTACACGACACCAATTCGTTTTTCGCCAATCAGCAGTAATTTGAACTTTATATCGTCTATCTTCTCCAGTAATTTCAGATTTATTATTTCTACTTTTTTGAACCGTACTATTGATATTTTTATTACTTGCAGGATAATACCAAGCGATGGCATTCGGGTCAGTCAAAGAATTAGAGGTCGAAAAAATCATAAATCTATTTTCAAGAGGAATAGTACTTGGACTATTTGATGTAAATGTTTTTTTATCGCCAACCGTTAAAACTTGCATTGATTCCCATTGACCATTTTCTCTCCATAATATCCATTCGTAACCCAAATCTTTATTCATTCTAAATTCAAATTTGTGTCGCATTTCTCCCATGTCAGAATCCGAATGAAGTGCTCCATCTAAGTCATATCTTGTATTTCCACTCGGCTCATGATATTGTAATAATTGACAAGGATGACGAATGAATTCCCACTCCGCCTGATGCTGTACAATAGAGATTCCACCAGTACTAGAGATATTATCAAGCGTAGAGCTAAAATCTAATTCGCTAATTATTTCATGCCGCATATCCAAACCAAACTCATCGTAAACATCATGATCATCTGTAGAGTTATCAAAATCAGGCATGACTTCACCATTTGGAAATGTTAAAGGATTGTTTTCTGTGATTCCTGATTTATAATATAAATGTAATGGATAAGGTACAATTTCTAATTGGTTAGGTAGCACATTTATATCAACTAAATGTCCACCAGTTGTACTTGACGCACCAGCTTGTACAGGATTATAGTCTGCTGTCTGAAAATAATTCCGAAGAGTTTTAGTACCACCCGAACCAAATTTTGGATTAGGATATAAATTAGTTCCAGTTGGAGATGTTTGTGTATAAGTCATATAGCCACCACCATTTTCATTAATACCAATTCTCTCGCCATTGGGTAAATCCAAAAAGTGTTGCCTGTCGCCTGTGGTTCCGATATAATTATTTTCGCCTCCATAAGGAACAGAAGAACCCAACCACCATTTAATGGGATTACTATAAATAAATAAGTGATCAATTTCTATTTCAAATTCGGTTGTTCCATCCGTTGATGTCTCCAATTCAATTATGGGACTTTGAGTATCAATTGGGAGATCCAAAGTGAAAGTATTTAATGGATCATTTTCAATCATAAAACTTCCTAGCACTCCACAGTCATCTATCGAAATAGTATAGGTTAAAAATTGATTTACACTTGGAGTTCCTGTTATCAAAGTAGTATTATTGTTGGCATCCAAATAATAGATTCCATCATTTTGAAATTGAATGTCCACTAATTTTGAACCTGTAAATAGTTTGAAAATAAAAGCGTCTTGGTTACCTGTGAATTGTGGAATGTTTAATCTTAAGTTAATAACAAAGCTGCATGGATTTAAATCAATAAAACCTGCATCGTCATAACTGATTTGAATAGTTTCGTTTTGAGCTTTTAGTTCAAGTGCGTAATCATTTAATGTTGTACTTTGTTTGTAGATATTAACTTTAGCAGGATTATTTATTTCGGTTCCTTGCCACCCTTCTATTCCATTATTAAAACTATCGTTTACGAAATTAAAACCGTAAGAGGAATAATCCGCTCCAAATTGAGCCGAACTAATTAATGGAAGAATAGTTAAAATGATGTAGAGAAAATTGTTTTTGTGATTTACGCTTGAGATATTAGAAATCATGTATATTTTTTTTCTTTGTATTCCTTGATCAGGAATTTATTTGTTTTGATTTAAAATTAAAGTATATAATATATAAAGAGTCAATTATGTATCAAAATTCTAACCATTAATTTAATAATTTCTTTTTCACTTACTATAACTAAAAGTTGAATTCCAATTTTCTTTTTTTACATTTACAAGAAATATTTTTATATTTAAAGAACGCCACCCACCACATACTGAAATTTAAAACCATAACATATATTTTTCATTTAAAGATGAACTACTTCCCAACAAGATCTAAAGGTAAGTGAACTATTTTTTTTAGTATAAATAATGAACAAAACAAACACTATGTATAAACCTCTTTTTCTATTCTTAATGGTATCTCTATTTTCCTCCTTGTCGATTTTCGCTCAAGACGATGGATTAATTATTGGAAAAATAATCGACTCAGAATCTAATAAGCCTTTAGAGTTTTCGACTATTACCATATACTCTCAAATAGATAGTACTGTAATTACGGGAGACGCTGCCGACTTTAATGGTGTCTTTAAAATACGAATTGCTAATGGCGATTATTTTGCCAAGATAGATTTTATCTCTTATCAGAGTGTTTTGATTCCTCCATTTTCGTTGACAGAATCTTATCCTACACTTGATTTAAAATCAATACCGATGAGTTTTAATTCATCGACACTTCAAGATGTTGTGGTGATGAGCACCAAGGGTGAAGTGCAAGTTTCATTAGACAAGCAAGTGTATAATGTTGGAAAAGATATTACGAGTGCGGGAGGTAACGCAACTGATATTTTGAATAATGTACCAAGTGTTGCCGTTGACCCTGAGGGCGGAGTTACGCTTCGTGGGAGTCGAGGTGTTCAGATTTTGGTAGATGGAAAACCTTCGAGTTTGGTAGGTGCTGGCGGTGATGGTTTACGAAGACTTTCTGCAAGTTTGATTGATAGGGTAGAAGT
>JALZVK010000421.1 GCA_023301005.1 Saprospiraceae bacterium
TGATGAATGTGGAAATACCAGTATTTTTAATGATGCACATACCACTATGTTTTTGAGTCAAACAGTTATAGGTTGTGAGCAAGAAATTGAGTTGACTTGGAATGCTTATGAAGGTTGGATAAATGAAATAGAAAGTCAAGAAGTTTGGGTGAGTTTGGATGGTAACACTCCGACTGTAGTTGCAACTTTGTCAGCAGCAGATACTAGTTATATTTTTGAAAATGCAAATGATTCGCAGAATCATTGTTTTTTTATAAAATCTAAAGAAGCAGTTACAGGTGTGGAAGTATTTTCAAATGAAATTTGTCTAATTCCAGATTTAGTAATCCCTGCACGGGATTTAGTTTTGAGAAATGTAAATGTATTGTTAGATGATTCTGTGGAGTTAACTTGGAGTTGGAATAATGATGCAGAAATTCAATCTGTAGAAATTTTACAAAGTTCTGATAACGCTACCGCTAATACATTTACAATTATTGATTCTTCGCCTTCGCCAATGCCGATTGGTAATGGAAGTAGTTTTGTTGATAATATTACTGACCCAACTTCTGGAAAGATATTTTATAAAATTCAAATTACAGATGATTGCGATACTTTAGCATCTTCAAATTATGGAAGTACGATTCATTTAACGGGAACACCTCAACAAAATTTAACTAACTTTTTAAGTTGGACAGATTTCGATATTGAAAATGCGATGATATTTGATTATTCAGTTTTTCGAATTGTAAATGGTTCAGCAACATTTTTAGAAACTGTTCCAAGTACAACGAAGACTTATTCTGATTTAGTCGATCCTGAAAATGAAGAAGAAAGTAATGTCTGTTATTATGTCGTTGCGAGAGCTGAAGTTACACTTGCCAATGGCGCAACTGAAATCATCGAATCTTCTTCTAATAAAGCTTGCGTAGAACAATTGACAAGTATCGTCTCTCCAAATGCATTTGCTCCGCATGGGATAAATCAAATCTTTAAACCTTTCGTCATCTTCGGCGAAACAGTAGATTATCAACTCACTATTTATAATCGTTGGGGCGAATTATTATTTGAAACCAAAGATAAAGACCAAGGTTGGAATGGAAAATATAAAGGTAGAGTCCAGCCGATGGGTGCTTATGTTTTTCATGTAAGAGTCGTTCAGCAAAGTGGGCGAGTTGTGGAGGATAAGGGCGTGCTTACTTTGTTACGGTAATTTATTTATTACTCAATAAATCATCGTTCTTATATCTTACATCATAAATCTGATCTATAAAACTAGATGGATTTAAGATTTTTTTCTGAATGAGAAGAAGCATTTATTTTAAGGACTGTTGCTCTGAATTTATTTGAGATTAGAATATTTCCCCAACGCATTATTTATTTGAAAAAATAGAAACTTCCTTTTCTTTCATTTCTTTCTTCATTTTTCTTTCTTCTATAAATTTTCGAGTCTTGTTAAAAATATTAAAACGGAAAATGCCATCTCCAAGAATTAGAATTAACCATCCCATTAGGAAAACAACATTCCTCGAAATTTCAATTAATATTGCCATCTCATTCGGTTCTTGTTCAAAACCGAAATAACTCATCTCAAAACAAATGACCATCGCTGTAAATAGAAAAAAGGATAAACTCGTACTTCGAGAATAATGTACATAAGAAGGTGGATGTTGAGCTAGACATTTATTATAAAAACGAATAGAGTAAAAATCCTTCGGATCCATTTTCATTAATTCTTTTAAAATAAATTCCGCTTTAAGGTATTCTAAAAGATTATAATGCGTTGCAGCTTTTCGCAATAATAGTTTTCGAAAAACATCATCTCCTTGATAGTATTTGATATTATTTTGGATGACCATTTCGATAGTCTCATCACATATTTTTAAAAGAGTATCATAAGCACCTATTTCAAATAATGCATCAATATATGCGATTTGCAAATCAAAATATTCATGGAATTTCAATCTCTGAATATCTTCCTCATGAGTAGTGTAAAACGTTACAATCTCTTTGTGCGCATACTTATCAATCTCTTTGAAATTGTTGTATATCTTAGAATGAAAAGAAGTATTTGAACCCGACATCTCGTAAATAGTTATTATATATCTATCGACTAAAGTCGATGACATAGATAAATGAAAATAATACATAAGTTCTAAGGTGCAATTATGAATAAGTTATTTCGAGGTTATTTTTTTATTTTTCAAGGCAAAAAACGTAGGCGAATCCTTTGGTTCGACGAGGCTTTTTAACGAAGAAAAATGAAAAAAGAAACCGAAATATCTATTCAATAATTGAGTCTTAGAATTTTTAGATTGTTAAATTCGGTGTACGGGTAGTACGGATTAGGTGCGGAGTATTAAGATAAGAATAAAAGAAATAATATTCAACTTAAGTAGCAGATAAAATTATTTATGAGTTAATTTGTAAAAAAAACAATCTAAGAATATGCGAAAAACCTATGGCAATACTTGGTGGGGAAAGCAATGGCTTAATGCGTTGAATAATATTGATAATTCTAATCGATTACCTCGTGGTCGAACTTATGCGAATAAAGGACTCGCAAAAAACATTGAAATAAATGGTAATCAAATAACTGCTGATGTACAAGGTTCAGAATGGAAACCTTATAAGGTTCAATTTTATATTCCAAAATTTTCAGCAACTCAAAAAGCGAATATATTAAGCTTAATAACAGAGAATCCTTTTTTCCTTTCCAAGTTGCTCAATAGAGAATTACCTCCAAATTTAAATCGTCTCTGCGCTGATAATCAAATTAATATATTCCCTGACAGATGGGCTGATTTGGATGGAAGTTGTTCTTGTCCTGATTGGGCAGTTCCTTGCAAGCACATGGCATCGGTACTTTACCTCATCGCGAATGAAATTGATAAAAATCCATTTATAGTTTTTCAATTACATGACTTTGACTTGTTCAAAGGTCTAGAAGGAGTTGGGTATGTTGCCAATGAGAAAACAGAAATTCCTATTTTTTCTTTAGATGATTTGCGAAGACCTTTTTCTTTTGAAAAAAATAAAAAGGAGTGGAATCAAGAAGTCTATGAGCAATTAGATTTTTCTATTCTTCCAAATTGTAAGGAGAGTCTGTTAACTATTTTAGGAGAGCAACCTGTTTTTTATAATGCTGGAAATTTCAAAATACTTTTATCAAAAGTATATGATAAAGTCAATAAAGGAATTTCTAAAAATAAAAAAATTACTCCCAACGAAGAGACGACAAAAGAAATGGATACTGTGGAGGAAATTGAAATCCTACTAGATGCAGAAGCTGATTTTAAAACAATCAACTTACGGGACAGTAAAGGGAAGTCAGTTTTAAGTTTTGATAAAAAAGAAAAACTGATAGAGTGGTTGGAAGAATTACCATTGAGTAAGTTAACTCAATTTTCAAATTCGCTAAAAGGTTTATTTTTAATTTTTATTTTTTCTAAAAAAATAGCTCAGCAAAATATTTTTCATGCGCAGTTATTTCGAGTAGGTGCGAAGCAATTTAAAGTAAGATGGATTCCCGCGTTTCTTAATGAAGAAGTAAAAAAAACATCAAACCAAGTAGAATCATTGATACCTTTGGATATGTTATTCTATGCGAAAGGTTCTGATGTTTTAGAACCAGAATCGGAAGATAACTTTACCGCATTGGTTAGTTTTTTTCTTGACCATTTTGTAAAAATTTATCATGGGTTGGATTATAAATATTTGACTAATAATGTTGTGGATTTATTTTTTAATGGTTCGCTAGGGCGATTTGTAGATTTTGAAAATAAAGAATATCCAGGTGCGATTCAGTTATGGTTGAATAAATTTTTTATTGCTGAAAAAGAATTTGCACCAGTCCTTATAGTTGATGACCATGAAGAAGAAGGAACATTTGAAGTAAAAATTGCAGTCGAAGATAAATCCAAACCAATGAGTGCGCCAATTACATTGGCGGATTTATTAAAGAAAAATAAATTTGCTTCGATACGATTAGATGTACTTCGCAACTTGGCGATGCTTGGCGATTATTTCCCACAAATAAATTTACTCCTTTCATCGAAAGGAGAAGAACGATTATTTTTTGATTCTGATGATTTTGTAAATGTATTGTTTAAAATAATTCCTACGATAAAATTATTTGGAATAAAAATACTTTTGCCGAAGGCGTTAAGAAAATTATTACGTCCAAAAATTTCAGTTTCATTAGAAGAATCGGGAGCGGAAAAAGGTATAGTAAAAGGAGAGTCACTTTTTAACTTAGATAGCATGCTCGATTTTAATTGGAAAATTGCTTTAGGTGATAGGATGGTTAGTCATAAGGAGTTTTTGAAAATGATAAAACAGTTTTCTGGAATTGTAAAAATCAATGATGAATATATTTTATTTGATGAAAATGAAATCAAAGCCTTGTTGGACAAAATGAAAAATCCGCCAGATTTAGATGGAAATAAATTATTGCAAGTAGCACTTACCGAGGAGTATAAAGGTGCATCAATTACATTAGGGACAAAGGCTCGAAATCTAATTGACAATTTATTAAAAGGAGAAGGTACGGAAGTACCTAAAGGATTGAAAGCAACTCTCCGTCCTTATCAATTACGAGGTTATGAATGGTTATATAAAAATTCTCGTTTGGGACTTGGCAGTATCATCGCTGATGATATGGGATTAGGGAAAACGCTACAAGTGATTACGACTTTGCTTAAATTAAAAGAAGAAGGAGAACTTAAAAAACATAAAGCACTTGTTGTAGTACCAACAACTTTGTTGACCAATTGGAATAATGAAATTGAAAAATTTGCACCCGAACTTAATGCTCATATTTATCATGGAGCTAATCGAAGTTTAGAACCTTTAAAAGATGCAGATGTATTGTTGACTACTTACGGAGTTGCTCGAACAGAACTAGCAAAACTTCAAAAACAAAAATGGTTACTACTCGCAATCGACGAAGCTCAGAATATCAAAAACCCAACAACTGCTCAAACCAAAGCCATCAAAAAAATAAAAGCTGCTGTAAAAATAGCAATGAGTGGAACGCCTGTCGAAAATAGATTGAGTGAATATTGGAGTATTTTTGATTTTACAAATAAAGGTTATCTCGGTTCTCTTTCTAATTTTAAATCAGAATATGCAAAACCTATCGAAGTAGAAAGAGACCAAAGCCAACTCGATAATTTTAAAAAAATAACAGCACCTTTTATTTTACGCAGACTCAAATCTGACAAATCCATCATAAAAGATTTACCCGAAAAAATAGAGAAAGATCAGTTTTGTAAACTAACAAAAGAACAAACTGCTATCTATCAAAATGTTTTAGATACTACCATGAAAGCAGTTGAAGCTGCGGAAGGAATCGCCCGTAAAGGTCTTGTTTTAAAACTCATCACCGCACTCAAACAAGTATGTAATCATCCTCGGCAATTTTTGAAAAAAGGAAAAGTCGAAGCTGCGCTTTCAGGCAAAAGTCAATTGTTGATGGACTTGATGCAACAGATTTTAGATAATGGCGAGAAGACTTTAATCTTTACGCAATATCAAGAAATGGGAAAGATGTTGGTAGAAATGTTAGCAAAGGAATTTGATTTAGAAATTTCATTTTTACATGGAGGAGTCAGTCGAAAAAAACGAGATGAGATGGTTGAAGATTTTCAAAATAATAGAACTTCAAGAGTTTTGATTTTATCATTAAAAGCGGGAGGAACAGGTTTGAATCTTACGGCAGCGAATAATGTAATTCATTATGACCTTTGGTGGAATCCTGCGGTAGAAGCTCAGGCGACAGATAGAGCATATCGAATTGGACAGAAAAAAAATGTGATGGTTCATCGCTTTATTACGGAAGCTACATTTGAAGAAAAAATAAATCAAATGTTGATAAAGAAAAAAGAGTTGGCAAATCTTACGGTTTCGACTGGCGAAAAATGGATAGGAGATATGTCGGATGACGATTTGAAAGAATTGGTAAAATTGGAGTAGCGCAAAAAAAAAGCGTAGCACAGTTTCAAACTGTGCCACGCATAATATTTTTTTTAAATAGTTTATTACAAACTATAATCATTCGCCTCAATCAACTTACTCGCAATTAATCTACGAGCAGCTTTAACATTGATTGGTGTATAATTCGTAAATCGCTTTAACCCTGCAATAAATGTTTTTAGTAAATCACCTTCTGCAAATCCAGTCAAAGCATCTGTTCCATTTTTATTAACTCTAGCAGTAGCGTCTGTGATAAAAGTTTTTAAAATCGCATCATATACATCTTGCGATTGCTTTTTATTTTCAGAAGTATTTAATTTTTCAACTCTTAATAACAATGACTCTGCATTAAATACATCAATCATAATATCCGCTACATTCATCACAATCTCTTGCTCTCTTTTTAAGTCTAGCTTTCCATCCATCTGCATTTTGGCAGCAGCACCAACAATCATCAACAAAGCTTTCTTAAATTCTTGAACCGCTTTTTTCTCCTCTGCATAAGTTCCTGTAAATGTATTTGCAACAGGCTCACTTGCCAATTCTTTTTGTACTGACCATGCAGGACTTACGATATCCAATTTTCCTTTCATCGCACTTTTCATCAACATGTTGACCATCAACATTCTATTGATTTCATTTGTCCCTTCATAGATTCGACTGATACGAGCATCACGGTAAGCCGCCGCCGCAGGGAACTCTTCAGAGAAACCATTACCACCTAATATTTGAACATATTCATCAACAACATAGTCAGTTGTTTCAGAACCATACACTTTCATAATGGCACACTCGATGGCATATTCCTCAGCCGATACTAACAATGCATCTACATACGAAGCACCTTTGTTAAGTAGTTGCGTTTTTTTATCATGCATCAATCCTGACACTCGATATACCGCTGACTCTAATGCAAAATTTCGAATAGTTTGTTCCGCCAATTTATATTGAATCGCACCGAAAGTAGCAATCGGAGTTTTGAATTGAATTCTTTCATTAGCATATTGAACACTTCCTTTGATAGCGTTTTTATTTCCACCCAAACACATCGCACCTAATTTATATCGACCAACATTTAAAATGTTGAAAGCAATTAAATGACCTTTTCCGATTTCACCTAAAACATTTTCTTTAGGCACTTTTACATTTTCCAAAAACACTTGTCGAGTAGAAGAACCTTTGATTCCCATTTTCTCTTCCTCTGCTCCAAATGACAATCCTTCTGTTTCTCTTTCGATTATAAATCCAGTAAATTTTGTTCCTTCTACTTGAGCAAAAACAACATACACATCTGCAAAACCTGCATTCGTGATCCACATTTTTTGACCATTCAAAATATATGAATTTCCATCCTCACTTAATTCTGCTTTTGTTTTTGCAGCTAATGCATCCGAACCTGAAGAAGGTTCAGTCAAACAGTAAGAAGCTTTTAATTGACCACTTGCCAA
>JALZVK010000422.1 GCA_023301005.1 Saprospiraceae bacterium
TTGATTTTCGGACTTGTGTAGATTATTTCTTTGTGGAGTTTTTGGTAGCATTGATATTATCTTATCTTCTAAAAGTTGCTCTACCTTTCCTTTTAGTGAGAACTTCCGAATTATGGAAGCGAGTCAACGAAAAAAGGTCTCTCGCAACAACACGAAGACAATTGTCATGATTACCACACGAAGAACTCTATCCATTACTAGAAGAGGCTAAGAATAAAGCTATTAATCCAACACCCAAAGTGTATAAATACATAGTAATTATACAAGATGAGTTGGACGGCAAACGGAGCGTGAATATCACTGATCCTATATGAAAAGAGTTTCGGTATTTCGAGAAGAAAAACAAGATCCTGGCTATTTCTACAGTCGAAAACATACTTGAGATATCAACACTAAACCCCACTATAGAGGCAGGGCATAGTTCGCAATACAAGGTTTTTTCTCCAGTACCCTATGCTGAAATATATAAAGTTACGCCACCACATTAATAACCCCCCAGGGTAACCACATGAGAGTGACATGTGGTTTATGTTATCCAATAAACTCATCTAAAAGCTCATCCTTATCTTTCGGCTCTCTCATAATGACGTTATCCATAGTGTAGTCCACGTTTGACTGTATCATTTCCAATGTCACTTTGTTTTGTGCCACCTGATTTTTGATGATCTTAATATCTTCGAAGGCTTCGCTTAGTTTCCACCACAAAAACAAACAGCTTACTGATATAATAGCAATCTCCATATAGTAAAGAAAAAAAATAAATAGTTACGTATACGCCAAACACAGACTAAATCAAGATAAAAAAGCCCCTCAGTACCGCCGACAAGTTTTCTGTTGAGGGTTTCAAGAAATTTGTACTAGTAAAAGGCACGCTAATGCGTATTTATGCAATAAATCTGCGTGACACAAATATCTACAATATATTTGAAAACCGCATGAAAGAACAGGAAAAAAGACTTTATAAACTAATTTATTAAACAATGAAAAGAGAACTAAAAATCGAAGATACACCGTTTGAAATACAGAAGAAGCACCTAGAAGCCTATTTAGACATAGACGAGATAGAGGAGCTAAAGAGCCACTGAGCGGTTGTTGCTTTACTGGAAGACCTCTTTTTATGAAAGGATAAATCCAGTGACAAACTTTTCTCTGTTTCTAGAGAGACAATGAGTAAATACTTAAAGTGAGACTACACGGAAAAGACACATAGAAAGATAATCAATGCGTTGTTCTACTTGAAAACTAGAATCCATAAAATAGTAACAATGCAGAAAGACTAGGATTTCCCACTTTAAAGCCCCTCAGAAGAGGGGTTTTATTATCTATAGATCTTCGTACTTTACCGCACTTTCAAACCTCCATGTGATCCTAATCCCTCTTTTGGAGTCAAAAACCACGCATCATTGAGGCTTTTCTTCTATCGAAAAGATCTCAGCTACTATATTGTCCATTGCTAAGTGATTGTCGAAAACACCTATCTCTTTCTCCTCTCACTTATTGTTAATGACGGCTAGAGTGTAGTACAGCCTCTTTTCGACCATCTTTGTTTGCATTATCACCACATAGGAGTATAGTTTGACTACTTTATTTAGGTTGACTATACGGTATGGAAACACTGCGAGAAATAATTCTCATAGGTTGAGAAAGAGCTTTTGCAGTTTTTGGATTATTCGCTTTCTTTTTCGGAGGCTTAGAATAGATGTAATAAAATAGAATGCGAGCTGACTATAAGTTATTCAATAGAAAACTACTTCATTGTGTTCAGGTAAATCAAATCAAGTAAACATATGTATTATAAAGTAATTAAAGAGTTGTCTGGTGAGACACTCTTTTTTTAAAGTTTTAAAGACACAAAACAAGTAGGTGCTTATTTCTTCCTAAACCAGTACCCAACTCTCCAAACAAGCCGTTCAATCTTTTCTCTTAATCGAGGAAAGATTTTTTTGATTCTTCTAAAAAAAGTTAGTGAAACGTAAACCATAGAAGAAACATAGTAAAAAAACAGGTATATTCTAGATTTTCTTCATTTTGCACTAGCGAGTGCGTAAAGAGAAGTCTATTTTTGATGTAGAAAGAAGAAATGTTTTTACATCTACGAGAAAATGACGTACTGAGATCAAATAGTTACCAGTCGAGGGCAACGTGATAGGCTGAGTTCTTTCCGATACTATCTCACCAACAACGGTACGGATAGAATCACAGACAATGACGGAAGACCTATTCTAGTTTTCTGAGAGACTGACCACGAGCAAGACACTATCCGAACACCAAGAAGAGATCAAATATAAAAAAATACCCCGATCAAAGGACTAGAGATCCTACGAGGTATTTAAAACATTTTTACATCTAGAATATACTCTATTATGGAACGATTGCAAGATTTATCATCTATATTCTGACCCATGTCTGGAACACAAACCTTCATATTCTTAATCGTACTAGTGATAGTCTACTACTGATTTAAGGTGCGAGAGTGAAAGAAAGATCATGAAGAAAGAATGGAAACAATAAAGCAACTTTGATCTAAGAAACATTTTACTCCAAATAAACAATAATGTCAGATATACGTTTTCCAGCAGATACAGCACCAGTCACAGTAGCAGATAATGATCTACTGATCGTTTCTGATACTAGTAACGCAGGAGCAATAAAAGAAGCTACAGTTTCTGAGGTTCTGAGTCCACACACAGACAGAACAGATAACCCACACAACGTCACAAAATCACAAGTAGGATTGGGAAGTGTCGACAATACAAGCGATGCAAACAAACCAATAAGTAACGCAACACAAACAGCACTCTGATCGAAAGCGAACCAATCGACAACCTACACGAAAACAGAGGTGGATGATTTTCTAGATGGTGAATATGAGGGGGAGCATGTTCATGCAACTCTCCGTTTCACTGATCCATACATCCTAGACACAGGAGTGGACGTTGATACAGTTCTAGATTGATGATTCTACCAAACAGCGAACGCAGTGAATTGACCGACAGGCTGAGCAACACTATGACGACTAAAAGTTATGAGAAGAGCATGAAATGACGGTTTCGTGTTTCAAGAGTTTATGGATATGAACGGATCAGCAGGAAGAAGACGATGGAGGAAAAGTAGTAGCGGAGT
>JALZVK010000423.1 GCA_023301005.1 Saprospiraceae bacterium
TTTTGTATTTATATGGAAGTCTACAATGATATATCTAAAATAACTTAATACGACTTGTGTCGGTACAGTAGTGCTGGAGCAAGGGCGCTAGCGAAAAATTCGAAGCTTGACGAATTCATTTATTCTACGTTTTATCTTGACTTACTTCGTAAGTTTATTTTTTATAAAAAAAACAATACACTTACGGAGTAAGTCAAGATAGAGAATACACAAGCAAATTCGTCAAAACTTCAATATTCCTTAGCTAAAGCGTTCAGTATTCGATATTCATAAAAAACCTCATCATACTAAAACAACTTCTCTCTTGCAACAATGCTCTTACATAAAAAACAATCTATCAAATAAAAGACTCATGAACAAAATATTTAGAATAATCCTTCTCCTTTTTACGCTCACTTGTTTAGTCTTTTTCTGGAATAAAAATAATTTAAAACAAGACATTTACAAATCTAAAAAAGAATCTTTCCCTGCTCCTACAGAAATTGATGGAGGCATTACTTTGGATTTATCGAAATTAAGTTCAGGAAATTATTTTATAAAAATAGAAACTGAAGAGAAGTTAGGAACGGAGAAGATTATTTTGCAAAAATAATTTCTTTCTAAATTGCTTTTCTCTAGCGCACATTTTTTAAGAAAAAAATGTGCGCTATTTTTTTATTAAATTTTAAATGTAGAATATTATGATTAAATACGCTCTTATCTTTATTTCACTTACAACAGTCTTATTTTTTATTTACCAAAAAGAGGTTCGATCCAATTCTCGTAAAGATTTTACAGAGTTTCATTTACAATTAATAGATAATTTAATTTCTTATGTTGAAGAAATAAAAGAGTATTCTAAGAAGTCAAAGAGAGATTCAATACTTTATTTTCATGTAAATGATGGAACTAGTAATACATCTAAAAAAGACTTTGATTTAATAGATTGCGAAAAATTTAAAAAGGGATTCTAATCTTGTTGAGTTGAAAAAAATAATGAATAGTTATCCTTACATGGCGTTTGAAATTTCGTTAAATCCACCTCAGTTTTGTCAAGAACATTTAGCCCATAATTTTGAGTTAACTCAGATCGCAAATAATAACTCTGGAAATAATATCATCCATAGATCCTTTAACTACTATACTGAGAATAAATTCGGCTTCTCTGTTTTGATTTCAGAATTTAGTTCATCTAACCCTAATTCAGATCTATTTTGGGGGTATATTTATATTGATACAAATCTATTTTCAGATGAAATAATAGATCCTGATATTCAAAGTAAATATGATTTAAATGTAAGAATATTAATACCACAGGAATTGACAAAATGGAATACGGATATTAAACCAAGATATTTATCAATTCATCCTTAATACGATGGCGAATGATATACAAAAAATAGGAACAATTTTCGCTCAGATAAATGTTGAAGTCCTTCCCAAATCCCTATTTTTTTTCTTATAAAAATTAACTATATTTAGGATTCAAACATACTATACTGTTTGACGGAATTATTTAAAAGTTATTTTTATCCGTCTTATCCGTAAAAAAGAAACAACCTTTTATACTATTTTTTTCCTTACAAATCGTTTAATCTATTGATTAACAGACTATTGTAATTTTTGAGAAAACAATACATTTACATTTTTACGTAAAGAATCGCTTAGGATTATGAAGAAGAAAAAGAAGGGGAAACACTTAAAAGTTTTTTCCATCAAAAAAAGGTCAAATATGAAAGGCCCACATAATGGTTCATTAGATAACCATAGACATGACGAAGAGTTCATCATGAGAGTAGCGCATAAGCTTGAAAAAGCTGCGAAGTCTCCTGAAAGAAATAATCTTCATATTATCGCTCGGGGGGAGCATTGGATAGTCAAACGAGAAGGTGCTTTGAAAGCATATCGTATCTATGATACTCAAACTCAGGCTGTCAATACTGCTATCGAATTAATCGAAAGAGGTATTGCAACTCATATCATCATTCATGAGATTGATGGTACTGTTGCCAAACGAATTTAAAAAAATGGTTTTATGGTTTCGCTTCGCTTATTGTTTTATGGTTTTCAAAACTATAAAACAATCTGTGATAACCATATAACTATTACGAAACACGAAAATCATAACCAAAATATTTCTAAATGCCCTCATCCTCATTTGAGAGAAATGTATTTATAAACTGTCCATTCGATTCCGATTATAAAAAATTTCTTTACCCTCTTCTTTTCACTATCGTCTACTTAGGTCTCGAACCTAAAATGTCTCAGACAACGGATTCAGGTGCAGTCCGCATTGATAGAATTATCAACCTTATCAAAGAATCAAAATATAGTATTCATGATCTTTCTAGAATCGTAGCGACTAAGGCTGGAGAGATTGCTCGATTTAATATGCCTTTCGAATTGGGTGTAGATATTGGAATTAGAAGTGCTTCTAATCGAAGCCGTTTATCTACTAAACGAAATTTGATTATCGAACAAAAACGCTTCCGTTATCAAAAAGCTTTATCCGATTTAGCTGGCAACGATATTCAAATGTATGGGGATAGTCCTGAACGTTTGGTATTGGTGGTTAGGAATTGGTTCACTATAATTTTATCTCCTAAATTTCCAAGTGGTTCTATTATTTGGGAAGCGTATAATGAATTCCAAACTTACTTTGTCGAATTAACTACTCAAGAAGGTTATGATGAAGATGACTTGGAAACGTTGCCTATTAATCAATTGATTTTTTGGATGAAGAGTTGGGTGAAGTCGAAGTAGTGGGAAAAAGGGAAGACGGATTTGAGATTTTTGAAGTTTGACGAGCTGGCTTTTTTACGATTTATCTGAACATTCGA
>JALZVK010000424.1 GCA_023301005.1 Saprospiraceae bacterium
CTGGAGTAGTAGGAATCATTTCTTTCTCTTTTTTACAATTGTAAAAAATGATTGAAAAGGATAGGATTAAAATAATGTATTTCATAAGGTTATAGTTTTATGATTTTAATAATTGAGGTGTTTTCCTCTGTTTGTAATCTACAGAGATAAACTCCAATGGGTAATTTACTAATATTGAGATTATGTGATTGTTTTCCAGAAGGCAATTTTCCAAATTTATGCCTTTGCAATATCTGCCCATTTAAATTAGTGATTTGAATTTGGATATTTGATTGTTGATTTAATTCATACATTACTTGTAATTGATCAGTAGTAGGATTTGGAATTGCCTTAATATTCAAAGTATTCTTTTGAATCGTAACTACGGAAGACGGCATATCAGGTATATGATTGATATTAATTTCATTATCTACATTATCAGAATTGTCTAATAATAAAGAGAAAGAAAAAACATCGGGTGTGGTTGAAGGTTTAGGCAATTCCTCCACACTTCCATCGAAAGAGTAAACAACATAAGAATACCCTTTTAAAACTCCTTCTATAATGGTACAACCACTTACAACGCTTGTCTGTAAATTTTCTATTAATATTCGATCCTCAGGAAGTATAATTTCTGTATTTGAAATAGAGGGATGTGGAGTTTCTATTCCCCATAAGTCAACCGCAGCGTCACTATTTCTTTCCCAATAAGGAATTTTATTACTATCTATAAAAGTAGCTAAAACGGTATTAGCGTCTCCTCCAAAATCACATAAGTTCAATTCAAATGGAGCTGTATGTGTCTTTTTAAAATAATTATATGGTATCTCATTAATATCAGAAACACCTATCATATTTCCCGATAGTACACTTTCAAAAGGGTATTCAAAAAATGTTTGTCCAAAATGACAATCATCATTAGAATTAGGAAAAATTCCATCCTCACAGCCAGGGGGCATCGTAACATTAGCTCCATTGACATTAACATGAATAACCTTTAGATTGTCATGATTAGCATCAAATAATTGGAGTGTAGCTTCTGCATTTATTCTTCCCCATCCATTATATTCATCATAGCTAGCACTATAATTCCATGGAGCAGCGTTATCTGGCGCAAATATATCAGTAGCACCATATTCTATCAAATGTTCTATATCTTCAATAGATAAATTTGGTCCATCATCATAATGCTCCCATATCAAAGCTGCCAAACCTGTTACATGAGGTGCAGCTGTAGAAGTCCCATTAAAGCAATTATACTTTTCATATTCAGGTTGTCCGACATGACATCTAGCAGCAATAGGATTGGTAGATGCAACAGTAGTCATATTAAGTCCAATAGTACCTGGAGCAATTACATCTACACCATTTCCGAAATTAGAAGTAAAGCTCTCTTCAAATTGTTGATTAGAAAATCCATTGAAGGTATTGGTAAGTTCAGGAATATCAACATTTGTTTGCAAATAACTCCCATTCATGCCACTCGCCCCTACACTTATGACCCAATCATCTCTAAAATCAACTGGGTAAACTAATTCATCCCAACCTCTATTCCCTTTTGCATTGACTATGGTAATTCCAGATTTGAATAATAGTTCATAAGTTTTTCGAAGCGTTACATTAAAATAAGGAGTACCAATACCAACAGTTTCTCCTGCTAAACTATTTATGCGAATCAATAGTTAAAATTTACCCAAAGAGAAACAGCAGCCGCAATTTTGCCAAAGACATGAACAATTAATCCCTTGGCAGAGCGAACTTTTGAAGCTCTTTGAATTTGAGTTTTTTCAATTAACCAATTAAATAAAGATTCAATTGGTTGTCGTATTCTAGATACAGCTGTTGAAAAAAATTGGTCAGCAGCCTTATCAAATTGTCTTTGTTGTTCTGTTTGACCTTTTATTAATTTGACGGGTGTAAAAACACGAACGCCAAATTCTTCTTTCAAAAGTTGATGTAGTTTTTGGTTAGCGTAAGCTTTGTCAGCATAAATATCTCTTTGCTCAAATTGAAGTAAAATTTCCCTAACTGCATTGAGATCATGCTCTGAAGCTAGGCTTAACCCAAAGTATTCTGGCATCGGTAATTGTTGCTTCCGATGAAAAGCTATTCCATGTAATTTTGCTCCAAAATAGTGGAGTTTTTTAGTGGAACAGTAACCTTTGTCAGTTAAATTAGGAGCAACTACTCCTTTTCTTTTACCGCTGCAAGTAATAATTGGCATCGAATCTATCAGACTAATATCGAATGAAGTGCCTTGTTTTTCTGCATCTTGTAACAACATAGATACAAGTAATGGAAAGACATTATTCAACCGATTTAATCGCCTATTGAAAGCTTGATATGAAGGTAAAGTTGGAAACCAACTTCTTAAATATTTGGTAGCATAATCATGGATTGATTTTACCTTATATTTTTCTTCTTCAATAACAGCGTAAATATATATTGTCAATAATTCTTCGTCTGTAAAATCAGGCTTATTTGAATTATTACTAAATCGTTGGCAGTTCCAACGTAAGTCCGTATTATAGCACTCGCAGATATAGCAGAAGAGTGCTACTAGTTTTATTTCATTCATAAAATAAATATAGCACTTCAGCCTTTGGCTTGCTATATCTGTTTTTTGAATGCTTAATTTTATTAACTTTCAACTATTGATTCGCATTATTTATAAATTCTAACATTACGTATTAAAATTTCAATATATTTGATTTAACACACTCCCTTGAGACTCCACACTTATATACGAATACTCCACTTTCGACAAATACAACCCTTGCGGAAAAGCAATGTTATGAAATTTTGGTTTTTCTCTATTGACTAAACAATATTCAAATTCATCAACAGACATTTTCCCCTCTCCTACTCTTAATATATTGGCAGAAAGAATTCTTACCATACCTCGTAAAAAACGATTCGCAGTAATCTGAAATCGCATTCGACTACCTGATTCATTCGTAATCAAATTTACATTAGAGACTTTACATAAAGTATGATGATATACATCTGGACTAATACAAAAAGCCTTGAAATCTTTTTCTCCTAACAATAGACTTACAACTTTTTTCATATTCTCAATATCTAAATCTTCTACTTCATAAAAACTACTGATGTCATCCAAGAATGGATTTTTTTTGAAATGAAAAAAGTAATCGTAAGTTCTCTTGATGGCATCATATTGAGCATTGGCATTATCTGCTACAGGAATCAAATCATAAACAACAATCGAAGCAGGCAACATTTTATTTATCCTAAAAATAAAATCATAATCCAACTCCGCTTCAATATTTATATTGCAAAAATATTGACTCGCATTGACACCTGCATCTGTACGACCACAACCATGACAAGTCGTACGAGTGCCTAGCATTTTACTCAATTGAGTTTCTAGCACTTCTTGTACAGTAGTTACATCAGTTTGATTTTGCCAACCATGAAAATCTTTTCCTTTATAACTAAGATGGAGAAAATATCGCAAAGAGGTATTTTTAATTTAATGAATAAGTCTAATTTTAAACTACACAAAACTATAGTTTTTCTATACGATTTCATGTTTTATCTGAGCATGTTTTATTTTTTATTTTAAAATAAATTTGGCAGATAAATCATTTTTATGTTTTTTGTAAAAAAATAAAAACTACACTATGTTAAGTATTCATTCTGATAATCATTTTATGAAGCAAGCGATTTTGGAAGCTCAAAAAGCTTTTGAAAAAGGAGAAGTACCTGTAGGTGCTGTCGTGGTTGCTGACAATCAAATTATTGCTCGTGCTCATAACCAGACTCAATTGCTCAATGATGTAACTGCTCATGCTGAGATGATTGCGATTACTGCGGCAGCTGATCATTTAGGAAATAAATATTTACATGATTGTACTTTGTATATCACTTTAGAACCTTGTCCGATGTGTGCGGGTGCAATTGGTTGGGCGCAATTAGGGAAATTAGTTTATGGCGCAAGCGATGATAAAAAAGGATTTATGATTTACGGAAAGAGAATGTTGCATCCTAAAACAAAAGTGGAATTTGGAATTATGAATGAGGAATGTTCGAATATGATGAGTTCTTTTTTTGAGAAAAAAAGGTGAGTGAACAGTAACCGCCAACTTCAGTTGGCAGCTACTAAAAAAAATGCCTTTTCACAAATTCTTTGTGAAAAGGCATTTTTAATTTTTAGAAAAAATTTAAATTACAAATCTCTTCTTAATCCCAACATCACACCTGTAGTAAAATATTTCTGATTTAAAATATAATTATTCAATGTAAATGATTTCGGATAATATCGAGTATGAGGTTCGATTATCAATTGTGTCTTTTTATTTAAATCAAAATTAAATCCTAACCCAACAAAAGTACTTAAGCCGATATTGTCTTTAAAAATATCAAAATTATCAGCATGACCTTCTGTAAAATAAACCACCTTATCTTCTAGCGGAGAGAAAAATCCTCCACTCTGCTCTGACATCAAATTCAAATAAACACCTCCATTAATATTTAATGTGAATTTTTTCATTGGCACTTCATATCCTACTATTAATGGAATGTCTATCATCTTATATTTATTTCGAATATTGACATTTCTGATTCCTTGAGTATAACCTAATGTATCGCCTGTAGCAACATCAATGGTAAGAACAGTTTCTTGATGTTGAGTTTCTAGGATTTCGTTGATTTGAGTATAAACAATCCCTGTACGAATCGCCCATCCAAATTCAGTTAAAAAATTAACTCTTACACCTGTATTAAATGAGTAGTAAGGTTGTTCACTTTCTGTTCTCATTTTTGCATAGTCTCTATAAGCAAGCGTTTTATATTCTAAAATTTGATGTGCATAATCTGGAGAAAAGAACACATCAACTGAAGTTGTGAATTTCACTTTCGAACCATCAGATTTAATTCCACATTTAGGTTCCACATTTAATTCGGAAGGTGCTTTATCCTCAAGTAATTTTTTTGAATTTTTTAATTGAGGTAAAAATATTACACTTTCATTCGCAGTAGAATTTAAACTTGAAGAAGATGTTTTTGAATTGTATTCTACTCGCTGAGCTGCAATAGGTCGAGCAGTTGAAGTTGAATTATTTTTTTTATTAAAATATTTACTTGAAACATTTATTGCATTTTGATTTCCTCCTTTTGAGGTCAATACACTTTTCGAAGTAAAATCACTACTACCTGTATTTGCATTTTGAATCGTTGTTGAAAACGGATTAGAAACTGTTGCAGTTAGATTTGTATTTCCAGTTACATTATTGGAAAGATTTGCAGTTTCAATATTATCAATTGCTTGATTTGAGTTTTTTGAAATATTTAAATCAGAAACCAAAGACTCATCTTGAATAGTTGTATTTACATTATTAAAATTAGAAGCGGTTTCTGAGATAGTGTTTTCATTAAGTTGAGTATGAGGAGTTTTATTGTTTTTATTAAAACTATTCTCAACTTTGGTTTCATGATTTAAAATTTCGGTATTTGAGTTTTCAGTAGAAATTATGGATAATTTCTGATTAGCAGAAATTGTAGATGTATTGTTAGCATTTGTATACCAGATTCCGCTACCTGCCAAAATCAAAGTCAACAAAGCTAACAACCAATATCCATGTCTCAAAGGATTCTTTTCCTTTGATGGCCCTGGGACAGCCTCATTATTCACAGCATCAGCGATGCTGTCGAATAAATGCATTGGAGCATCCATCTCATGGTTCTCCATTTTTTCTTTAATAATTCTATCTGTATTCTTGTGCTGTTTCATGCTACGATTCTTATTCTCATCAATTGAGTTATTTTTGTTTTAAGCATATTTCGTGCCTTTACTAATTGAGAACGAGATGTACTCTCTTGAATTCCTAATTGCTCCGCAATCTCTCTATGACTAAAACCTTCAATGACATATAAATTAAAAACGATTCGATATCCTTTTGGTAATTCTGCGATTACATTTAATATTTCTTCTTCTCCTAACGAAGCTAACACATCTGGATCAAGTGCTCCTTCTTGGTAATCTTCCAAACCTATTTTCTCTTTTTGATAACTACTTTTCTTATAATTTTTCAAAGCAGTATTCACCGTTATTCTACGCATCCATCCTTCAAACGATCCTTTCCCTTCAAACTTTTCTAGGTTCTGAAATATTTTAATAAACGCATCTTGTAAAATGTCTTCAGCCTCCATCCTATGTCGCGTATATCTTACGCACACAGATAGTAACTTACCAGAGTAGAGTCGGAACAACTCTTTCTGGCAATTCTTATCTTTACGGATACAGCCTGCTATAAGTTCATTTTGATCCAAGTGTGAATATTTATATTAGCCTACCATTTTCATGGTATAAATGTTTGTTTCTTTAATAAAAGTGAGATTTCTAGGAAAGCGATTTTGAATTGTGATTCTTTAAAATTAACAAAAAAAAATCTGAATCCTATTGTTTACTCTGTTTTTATTTGATTACAAATAGGCTAAGTAACGGTCAAATAATAAGTTTCCGATTTAGACGGAATCTTTTGCCCTCATTTTTCATTTTAATTCAGTCAAAGTATTAACAATTATCCCTCATTAAAATAAAAACTGAGAACAAAATATTCTCCTCTAAATAGGAAACTTATTATTTGACCGTTACTAAAAGGTTGTTTTGTTTTTTTATTACAAAAGTCGTAATCTCTATAACGAGATTCGACTTATGTAATAAGGAGATAGTAATTGAGGTTACATCATGTTCTTTAATTTGCTGTTGTCAGAACTGGTTTATACCTCATCTCCTTTTGATCTTATTTAAATTTTTAAAGACATACACTCACATCTCCCACATCAACATTTGCGAAAATTTCTAATTGCAACGGTTCACTTTGTCTTTGATTATCTAAATCATAAGCGACCATTGTTGATGTCAAAAAATCACATGCATTCATATCTCCGCTGAAACTTCCATTTGTAATTGGGTAATAGTAGTTTTTAGTATTCACGCTTATAATGATATATCCATTTTGGACATTATTGTTATCACAGTCTAGTAGGTTACCTACGAAATGAGAGAAGTCAGAACTATTGTTAATCTTGACATTACTAATCAAAGCATCCTCACTCAACGCTCCTATCTCTGCACTATAATCCATATCGTTACACTCATCTAATATTTTTATTTTAGTAGAAATATTCTTTGGAATATTTGCAATAAAAGTTCCTGCTCCATCTACATAAGCAAATCCAATTGTGCCTCCTTCTTCCAATTCAATATTGTATGGCATATAATTAAGTGCTTGATTATTTTCATTTTTCAACACTCCTTTTACTGTAATAAATTCATGCGCCTGACTGCAATTCCAAAGTCCACTTTTACCTACTTCTGCCACATAGAATCCATTTTGTAATTCTGCTGTTCCTTCTTCTTTCCACATTCCATCCACTTCATCATAAAACCAAAGTCCAATAGTCGATGGCGCATTTGCTATCAATGCTGTAGATACTGAAAATTGTATTTCAACTTTTTTACCAGGCACTATTGTTAAGTTATTTTGATTCGCATCATTCCATTCAAATTTAAACATGCCAAATGATTCCAATAACATTTCTTCACCTGTAGTTGAAACTCCTTTAAAGTCAGTTGGCATTTTTTGTAAACCATCTAAAATATTTGGATCAATAGAATATGCTGCAACTTCGACTTCATCAGAATATCCAATTCCATCTTGATTCAAAACTGCATCAGTTGGAATATTTAAAATTACTCCACTTGGTAGATCCACTTGTCCTCCATCCATTCCATCAAAACTAGCAACTGTTATTTTTTCCGATAATTGAATAATGAGATTTGTATTTTCTTCTGTAGGAATAAATCCTCTTCCTCCATCAAAAAATCCATTCTTATCTACATTCAATAACATTCGTTTCGAATTGACTTGAGCACTTTTAAAATTAAAAAATCCATTCTCATCAGTTAGTCTATTCAACTGACCCATGCTTACCATTGCTCCTTCTATGGGTTGATTCAAATCATCAACAACCTGTCCTGATACATTTGTAGTAACCATTCCGTCAGGAAAAAGAGGAAGTAGTGTAAATGTATCCGTATCAGTAACACATGAATTGAACAATACGATTGCCAATAATACTATGTAAAATTTTCTGTTCATAATTCTATTTTATACGTTCTTATTTGCTTCAAAAAAAATGAGAAAACAGTAGAGATTTGAACGGCTATTTGGTTTTTTGAAACTAACAAGCCATCCAAAAACTCCTACCTTTTTTAGTTTTTCTAACTCTTATTTAATTTGAGTGAAAGAGAGTATATTTACAAGACCTTCCATCTTAAAATAATGCTGCTTCATTGATTGATTTTTTTATTTTTTTTTTTAAAATATAAAATCTCTTTTTCTTCCTTTATATGCTAATTATTAGAAAATTAGTCCCAAAGAGAAAAAGCCAAAAGGAAAAATCTTAATAAAATCAATGTTAATGTTTTCTCTATCCTACTATAATCCTTTGTAAATCAAGCATTTAATTTTATCTTCATTCAAGCTTTTCTCCCTAACACCCTCTTCTTTTAATTTTTACATCTATGAACCGAACAAAAGCAATTTTATTTTTGATGGTTCTAATGTGCTCAAGTAATTTAATTTACTCCCAAAAGCATATTGGAAATTACGACCAATTCTTCGTGACTGGTACTCAATCACCTGTTGAAAATATAGATGCTTTTTTGCTTCATCCTAATATTGATCGAGACGAAATTGTTGGAGATTATTTTTATCGCCTGATTCAGTTTTTTGAAATACCTAATGAACTTGAAAAGCGAACAATTGCAGAAGCAGGTATTTTACTTTTTGACTATCTTCCTCATCGTACTTTTGTAGCAGCTATTCCTCAGGACTTTTCACATATTGATTTACAAAGTTTTAATATTAGAAATATTACTGCTTTAGAAACTAATCAAAAGATAGCTCTATCCATTTCTGATGATGAAAAAATAGCGCTCCAATATTATCCAAACCTCTCTCCTATTTTTGTTAAAAATTATTTAACTAATAAAAATATTGAAATTCACGAATTTCATAACAATATACACACGATTGTAATTTGCAATACTGATTTGCCAACTATCGCCAACTTTCCTATTACGTTTTTTATTTCCAATGCTGACGTTCAAATCTTTCCAGAATATATTCCAGGGAAAAATATTCATCGCTCCAATGTCCTTACTCCTCAAATCGAAGGACAACCTCAATACAATGGAGAAGGAATTGATGTTGCAATTGGAGATGATGGTATGATTGAATCTCATATTGATTTTAAAAATAGAATCAATCAATCTGATGTACTAGGAGATACTCAAGGAAGTCATGGCGAAATGGTTGCAGGTATTTTAGCAGGTGCTGGAAATCTTGATCCTAGAATGGAAGGAACGGCAAGTCGTGCAACTATTCACATGTACAACGAATTTGATGCAGTCAAAAATGCTACCTCTCTTTACATTGATAATAATATTAAAATTACATCTACCTCTTATAGTGATGGTTGTAATCGAGGTTATACGCATTTAGCTCAACTAGCAGATTTTCAAATAAAAAATAATCCATCATTGATGCATGTTTTCTCTGCTGGAAATACTGGGCAAGAAGATTGTGGTTATGGTGCAGGCGCAGGTTGGGGAAATATTACTGGTGGTGTCAAGTTGGGAAAAAATGTATTAGCAGTTTCAAATATAGATAATAATGACCAACGCTCTTCTTCTAGTAGTAGAGGTCCTGCTAATGATGGTCGTATCAAACCTGATATTTCTGCGAATGGAGATAATCAATTCTCTACTCAACCTCATAATACTTATGGTACTGCTAATGGAAGTTCTGCTGCTGCACCTGGCGTTGCTGGAATTTTAGCACAACTTTATCAAGCATACTATGAAACTCATAACAATACATTTCCAAATTCAGCTTTAATAAAAGCTGCGGTTCTAAATACTGCTGATGACTTAGGAAATGCTGGTCCTGATTTCTCTTATGGTTTTGGAAGAATTAATGCACGGCGTGCATTGAATATTATAGAAAACAATTTATTCTTTGAAGGAATAATGGGACATACCAATTCTATTACTCATTCTATTAATGTTCCTGAAGGTACGCAACAATTAAAAGTGATGTTGTATTGGAATGATGCGGAAGGTTCGACAATAAGTTTACCAGCCTTAGTTAATGATTTGGATTTAAAAGTTACGAGTCCATCGGGAGTACATTATTTGCCTTGGATTTTAAATAGCAGTCCTGATTCTAATTTGCTTAAACTTCCTGCTGTTCGAGGTATCGATAATTTAAATAATGTCGAACAGGTAACTATTGATTTACCTGAAAGTGGAAATTACTCTTTGTTAATAGATGGAGGAATGATAGCTCAAGGTGCTCAACCTTATTTTGTGAGTTATGAAATTATTCAAAATGATATTACAATCACCTATCCTTATGGAGGTGAAAAATTAGTGTCAGGGGAAATAGAAAAAATCCATTGGGATGCTTTTGGTGTGAATGGGAATTTCGAAATTGAAACAACTTATAACAATGGTCTTACGTGGGAACTCATTGACATTGTAAGTGGCGACAAACGTAGCTACCTTTGGCAAGTACCCGCTATAATATCTAATCAATCAAAAATTAGAATTAAACGAGATGGAGAAATTGGAACAAGTATAGTTCCATTTACAATATTTGAAGTTCCACAAAATATACACATAGCTGAAGTTTGTCCTCAATCTATTATACTAGAATGGGAACCTTGTGCCAATACATCGAGCTATATTATTTATAAATTAGGAGATAAATATATGGAAGCTTTCTCCTCTACTAATATGTCTTCTATTGAAATTCCAATTGATAATCCTTCTGAAGAAAACTGGTATGCAGTTGCGGCAATCGGTCAGAATGGATTGATAGGAAGACGATCTATTGCGATTAGTGATGGCGTTGATTTATTGAATTGCGAGCTTGCTACAGATATTAGTATTATCAATATTGCTACTCCTTCCAATGCAGTTTTACAAAGTTGTTTTCAAGCACCTTTGACTGTTGGAATTAATATAACCAATGCAGGTTCAGCAATGCAATTTAATGTTCCTGTTTTTTATCAAATAGACAATCAACCGATTGTCAATGAAATGTATAACAGTTCGATTCCTCCTGGAGTTCCTGTGAATTATATTTTCAATCAAAAAATTTCAACACTTAATATCGGCACTCATCATTTAAAAATTTGGACAGCTCAACCTAATGATCAAGCTAACTTTAATGATACTATTTTATTTCAGATAGAAGTCGTTCCAAGTACTTTTGCCAATTTGCCTTATTTCCAAAATTTTGATGGTTTTGAAAATTGCGACCCTGATGCAGAGTGTGACGAAGTTTGTAATCTTTCTTCTGGCTGGTATAATGACTCTAATTATTTAAGTGATGATACCGATTGGATTACGCATAGTGGCGAAACTCCAACGAGTGGAACAGGTCCTGAATCTGATCAAAATACAAATAGCTTATCTGGAAAATATTTATACCTTGAAGGTTCAAGAGGATGCACTAATAAGGAATCTTATTTACTAAGTCCTTGTTTTGATTTAACTACTGCGACTCAACCGATTTTTAGTTTTTGGTATCATATGAAAGGAATGCATATTGGGCGATTGCATGTAGATTTATTTGATGGTGAAAATTGGTTTTTCAACATCATGCCTACGTTAACGGGAGAGCAAGGAGATGATTGGCAAGAAGTTGAAATTGACTTAACTCCTTTCGCTACTAAAATTGTCAACCTAAGGTTTAGAGGTGTAACTGGCGAAGATTATTTGACAGATATTGCAATTGATAATGTAGCATTATTTGATGCGCAGTCAGAACCTTATCCTAATTTTAAAGCAGATAAATTAGCAACTTGTCCTGCTCAAAAAGTTCATTTAATTGATAACTCTGTAAATAGTCCAAATGCTTGGCTATGGAAATTTGTTCCTAATACGGTCACTTTTATTGATGGTACTAATGCAACCGATGCTAACCCTGTTGTAGTATTTGACGAAGTTGGACATTACGATATTACTTTGATTGCAACTAATGATTTTGGTTCTACTCAAATTACAAGATCTGAATACATTCATATATCTAAAGGTGAAGTAATTCCTTATGGAGATGATTTTTCAAATCTTTCTATTGATTTAAATAAATGGTCAATACGAAATTTTGATAATAATACAACTTGGGCAAACACTTCTACTATTGGTAGAGATGGACAACCGACTCAAGCGATTTATATGAATAATCATAGCTATAATGCTATGGGTGAAAAAGATGAATTGCAATCTGTAGTTATTGATTTGACAGAAGCTCAAATCCCTTATTTAAGATTTGATTGGGCATATGCTCAATTCAATTCTAATTTTGCAGATGGCTTGGAAGTGATTCTTTCTTCTGATTGTGGTGAGACATACAATCATGTTATTTTTGAAAAACATGGTGAAGACCTCGCAACTGTAAGTGAGCAACACAACTCTTGGTTCCCTCAAAAAAGTCATGAATGGAAAACTGCTAAAATTAATTTGAGTGATTATATCGGCAGTTCAATTACTCTTCAATTTGTCAATACAAATGGTTTTGGAAATAATTTATTCTTAGACAATTTTTTAGTTTATGAATATGAAAGTTTTCCAAATTCTACAATGTTTTTTTATCCTGAGGAAAATACATTTTGTGTAGGAGAAGAAGCAATTACTTTTATTACAATTTCTAATATGGAGTATGAATACCTTTGGACATTTGGAGATAATGCAACTCCATCAAGTTCTACTGAGTATGGTCCTCATGTAGTTACTTTTGATGTTCCTGGAGTTTATCATGTTTCTCTACAAGTCCTTAATGGATTGGGATATGATATAGCAGAAGGAGTTATTAATGTAATAGATGATCCTATTGCAGACTTTAGTTATTCTTTAGATAACAGAGAAGCAACATTTACCAATCACTCTATTTTTGGTTCAACTTATCTTTGGGATTTTGGAGATGGAGCTACTAGTACACTCGAAAATCCTATTCATGAATATCTTCCAGGAAGCGTTTACACCGCTTCGCTTACAGTTACTAATAAATGTGGTCAGAGTACCACTTCTCAATTTTTAGTTATTACAACGGGAACAGATGATTTAGAAAATAATTTCTTTATCGATGCTTCCCCTAATCCTACCAATGATTTTATTTCATTTCAAATGCCTGCCTTCAATGAGTCTACTATTCAATTTGACATCATTGATGCAAGAGGAATAATTTTACAAAACTTTACATTGAAAGAAGAAAACAATTTATTCATGCATCAATTAAATACGAAGACTTTACCTCAAGGAATGTATTTTGCAAGAACTCAGGTTGATGGAAAATATTTTGTAAAACGTTTTGTAAAAGTTTTATAAAAAAAAATTATTTGCAACTCATAAAAGGAAAGAAGGCTCCACAATTTAATGTAGATGCCTTCCTTTTAAAAAATGAAACAAAGCAAGTTGTCCAATGAGTTGTTATAAAAAAAGTTGTTCCATTCAGATTCACTTTGTCTTAAGATTCACTTAAGAGTTCGTGGACTCATTGTCAAACCTGTGTAGCTTCAATTCATCTATTATGTTAATCAATTTTTCAGCGTAACGTCGGTCAGTTGCGTAGCCTGCTTTCTTTAATCCTCTTGCCCAACCTTTGTAATCTTTTGTTCCTAATTTTTTTAAATGTTTATATCGTTTGCCCACTAAGAGTTGACTATGTGCTCGATAGCTCTCCCATGAAGATTTATATTTTCTAAAAAAATCTTTGTGCGTATCATCTGTAAAATTAGAGCAATGTCCTTTCCCACATCTTTTAGAAAAACATTTCATTCCAAAATGATTGTTATTCTTTTTTGCCAATCGACTATCTCCAGCATTCGTTTCTATCAAACCTTGTGCAAGAGTGATGCTTGCAGGAATTCCAAATTTTTTCATTTCCGTTTGGGCAACCGATGCAAATCGACTTACGTAAGCTTCTTGTTTTTTTCTCTTGGAATCCCAACCTTTCTTTTTGGATCTAGAAACACTTTGGTCAAATGTGTAAGTCATATTAGAATACGTGTTAGCTAGATTGTCGTCTTTTGCTTTTTTGGGATTAGTTGGAGGCATTTCATTTTTTGTAATTGTATTGTTATCATTTCCTTTTTCTACCTTTTCAAAAGAAGGTTCAGCATTAGCAACTGATGTATTTTTTGCAATAGGAATTGATGCTTCATTATTCGGCAAAGCAGATGCGCTCATTTCCTGATAAGCAATAGGTGCTGTAGAACCATTTAAATTTAATTGAAGATTTAAATCCTTGTACAGCAATACATAAGCGAATAAGATCAATGCGAACATTTTAATCCAATTGCGTTGTGCCCATTCTGTAGTTTGTGAAAATACCTGCTGCTTGTTGAACTTGGAGGGAATAAATTTTTGAAGCATCGTGTTTCTTTTTTCAATTTTTAGTAATCCATTAAACTAAATCTAATCTATTGACAACAGGCAAGTAAAAGAGCTATATTAATTTTACTTTAGATTGCACTTGTCTCAACATTTACTGATTTCTCTGTAAAACTTTGAGGACAGACAATTGCTCCGTTTGTCTATAATTTTGATAAAGTTTAATAAGTATGTTTAATCTTTTTGTAAAAGAGATTCTTCCCTTTTACTATGTTTCTTTCTCGTGAAGCAAATCTACAACAATTTGTTTTTAAAATACAAATTATTTAAAACAAAAAGTTTAAATATTTTTCAAAGTACTCCCCTCCTCCTCCTAAATCATTGTATATCAACCAGTTATATTTTATTCTGATTTCAAATTTCATTTAAAAAAATACTATTCAAGAAAAACAGCTTGTAAGAGAGATTAAACAGGTTTACCTTTTTAAGAAAACCTTATTAAATATTAAGAAGGCATTAACGGTATTTAATTTTAAAATCCTGCAATATTGTTTCATACACAGGGCGTTTAATAACTCCCTCCCGATTTATAAATTTATTAAAAGACTCTATTATGAATGCATCAACTTACACGACTCACGAAGAGCAAGAGAAAAAGAATAAAAAAAGAGGTTTAGTTATCGCTTTTTATTTTCATGCTGCATTAATCATTTTAGGATTTTTGCCTTTTATGGGAGGTATGATGTCGCCTGATGTTTTACCAGAGGAAAAGATGGCTTCTATTACAGTTGACTTTTCATTACAAGAAAGTTCTTCAAGTGTAAAGAGTCCAAAGAAAAAAGCAAAGAAGGTTGAAAAGAGAAAAAAGAAAGTGGAGAAACCTGTAAAGAAAGAAGTGCCTAAAGTAAAACCTGCTCCTGCAAAAAAGATTCTTACTACACCTGAACCTGAACCAGCATTGGAAGTTCCTACTGAAACTGAAGAAGTTGCTGAAGAGCCTGTGGTAGAAAAACCAGTTGTTGAAGAAGCACCTGCTGAGGTGGAAGAAGTGGAAGACCCTGGAACTGGAGATGGCGAAGTGGAAGAAGAAGGTCAAGCGTCTGAAATAGGTTCTGACACAGAAACTTCAAGTAGTGGAACAGCAGATGAAGGAACTGGATTTGGAGAGAATACAGGTTCTGGAATTTTTAATAGAAAAGTAATTTACAGAGCTGATGTAAAAAAGATTACTCATCTCTCAGGAACTATAGTTGTCGAATTATGTATCAATCAAAGAGGACAAGTTGTTTTCTCAAAACCAGATACTGAAGCATCTACTATCAAAGATTTTGATGTGATTAGAAAAGCAGTTGATTTGACGACTAAATATAAATTTGCCAAAGACTATTCTGCTCCTAAAAAACAATGTGGAAAAATGACTTATGTTTTTGAAGGTGCAGGAAGATAATCCAGAAATATAAAACAACAACAACAACA
>JALZVK010000425.1 GCA_023301005.1 Saprospiraceae bacterium
GGATTTGATTTGCCAAAAACTCAAAAGAGTACCGCAGGTATGATTGTACCTATGAAAGGAAATATTCTTTTTACAACTGTACAAGCATTTGCTGGTTCAGGTGTAGATGCGAGCGCAGGAAGTACTACAACTGATGAGGATAATGAATACTTCGCTATTCCTGGGATGAGTGGAAACGGTCTAGTTGCTTTCTCTATTGAAGGAAATAGTATGCATCCTGTTATCAATGATGCAGATATAATTATATGTAGAGAAGTGCAAAGTCTTCATGAAATAAAAGATAATGAAATCTACGCAGTAAAAAGTAATGGTTCTCTTTGGGTAAAATATGTAAAACGTATTTTTAATAATAGAGGTAGAATTACTGGATTGAAATTAATATCTGCTAATAGTTTAGAGTTTGATCCATTTGAAGAAGAGGTGAATGAATACACTCGATTGTATAAAGTAGAGAGTAGAATTAGCAGTTTGTAAATACATTGTTATAAATAATTTTCATCCTTCGGATGTTTTTTGTTTATTTTAAAAATAAGAAATAATTACTTCTTTAATATTGAAAAAAGTTCAAACATTTTTGTTTGAACTTTTGTTTTTTACAACAATTTGTTTTATTTTGTGCATGTAATTGAAATGAAACAACTTATGGCAAAAGTGAATCGGCAAGAACTAAATCGACGATTTAAAGAAGTGTATCATTATTTGGTACAACAAAAAATCATAGTTAAAAACGATAGATTTAGAAGTCAAAGTTCTTTTGCTACAAAACTAGGTACCAAAGGTCATATTATAAATGCCTACTTAGAAGACAAACGAAAAATTACTTATGAACAGGTAAAACAACTTTGTACCCACTATTCGGTGAATGAAGCATATATGTTTCAAGGTATCGGAAACCCGTTTGAAAAATCAAAATTACCTGACCCGGAACAAAGACTAGCTATGGCATTAGGGATTAATTTTTCCCCTAACATCTTATTTACAAATGTAGAAGCATTTTCGAGTAACACGATTGGGGTAGATTTACTAGAAGAAAATGAATGGTTCCGTATCCCCGGAGTGAATGGCGAATTAGTTGCTTTTAATATTAATGGCAACAGTATGAAGCCTACAATTGGTTCGGGAGATATGGTGATTTGTTCGCCTCTTCAAAATACAGATGAAATGATTGATAACGAAATCTACGCAGTAGTTACGAGTCAATCTGTTTGGGTGAAACGAGTGCAGCGATGCTACGACCGACATAATTGTTGGACTCATCTTCGATTGATTTCTGATAATCATGAAGAGTACGACCCTTTTATAATTGAAATTAACGAAGTCCGAAAATTGTTAAAAGTGAAAAGAAGATTGACTGGACTTATGTAATAAAATATTAAAGATTTCCTGCTGTTTTTTTGATACAAACTCCTGTACTAAATGTAGTGCGGGAGTTTTTTTTGAGAAATTTCCCTACAATCTCTGTTTCATCGCTTCATAAAGAATCATTCCCGTAGCAACAGAAACATTAAAAGAATCCGTAGTTCCTTTTTGCGGAATGATAAATTGATTTTCAATTCTTTTTAGAATTTCTCTATTAACACCTTTTCCTTCTGAACCCATAACGATAGCACTTGGTTGTGTGAAATCACAATCAAAGACCATTTGCTTCGCTCCAAGATTACTCGCAAAAAGAGTAATGCCCGACCATTCCAAAGTATCAATCGCACTACTTAAACTTTGCTCTCTACATATTGGAATTTTAGTCAAAGCACCTGCGGAAGATTTTATCGCTTCAGCATTAATTTGAGCAGTACCTTTTTTAGAAATAACAATTGTATGTACGCCGCTACATTCAGCAGTACGAGCAATCGCTCCGATATTTCGAATATCAGTTATTCCATCCAAAATTAAAATCAAAGGAGTTTCTGATCTTTCATAAATACCTGGCAGCAAATCATTTAACTTATAAAAAGGAATTAAAGAAATCAAACCAATGATACCTTGATGATTCCCAGGAGTTAATTTATTTAATTTTTCTTTAGGAACAATCTTGACTGGTATATTATACTCCTTAGTAAGATGTCGTAATTCTATTTCAAATTCTCCACGAGTACCTTGTTGTAGAAAAATCTTATCAAAGTTAGTCCCAGTTTTGATAGCATCTACGACAGGATGCTTGCCCATTATGTATGTATTCTTCTTGAGTTGCATAGGCAGGCAAGGTCGTTATTTTTTTCAAAAAAAAAGAAAGTAGGGAAGAAAGCATAAACATACTTGTTGGAGCAATATTAAAATTATTACATTTAGGAAAATAAAAAAAATGAAAATTTCTGTAGAAATAAGTATGTATCCTCTAAGTGAGGACTTTGGAGAACCTATTTTAAATTTTATAAACAAGATAAAAGCACATCCTAAGCTTAGTGTCAAAACGAATAGTATGAGCACTCAAATATTTGGAGAGTATCAAGATGTGATGTCGATTTTGCAAAAAGAAATGGAACCTGTCTTTACTGAAAAATTAAAAACCGTAATGGTAATGAAATTTATTAATGCGGATTTGGATTATAATTTTGAATAAAAAAGATAAAATGAAAATTGGATATTTAATTTGGGCGTTTCTTATTTGTGGGAGTTTATATATCACTATTACACTTGTTGGTATAGAAAAAAACGTAGGTCAACTAACTGATCCTGCATTTAATTATTTAGAATTTGAAATGCCTGAGAGTCGAGATTTTTCTAAAAGAATGTTTTCATCTATACATGAAAAAGGAATGGTGGATAAAGTTCAAGAAAGTTTGGATGTGGATTTTTATTACATTTTATTTTATGTTAGTAGTGCAATTCTAGGAGCATTTTTATTACTGAAAAATTTAAATATCGAAAAGAGATGGGCTTATATTCTCATTGGAATTTTAGGAATAGTTGCAGGATTTTGCGACTATATGGAAAATTCAAATTTGGAAATCTTATTAAATAATTGGGAAGAAGGAGCAAGGGACGGTGCAGTAGAAAAAGCAAAAAAATATGCTCAAATAAAGTTTGCGATCATCTTACCATTAATTGTAAGTGTATTGTTAGGTTGGGGCTATGTTTCGATTAAAAAATTATTTCTAATGAAGAAATGAGTGGATTAATCATTTACCATTTCTGATAAAATTCCTTCCTTCATAGCATAAGCGGAAACGATGATTTTTTTGATGTTTGCTCTTTTGATAATAAAGTCAATAAGTACCAAAGCGACAACAATCATATCTGCACGGGACGAAGGAATATCATCTTCAGATCGTCTTTCAAGTATCGACATTTTTATAATTTTTTGATAAAGTGGATGGAAATTATTTTTATCAATTGTCGCACTTAAATTTGTTTTTTGAATATGAGGAAGCAAATTTTCCAATACATCAAAAGTGCCAGAAGCACCAATAAGAAGAGGTGTTTTATGTTGTTTTAAAATATCAAAAAGAGGGGAGAGGGTAGCTTCAAGATGAGCATGTAGGATTTCAATTTCCGCAGGATGGATAGGATTTTTTTTATGAAAATTATTATGTAATACAGCTGCTCCGATAGGAAAACTTTCCGCCCAAAAAACTTTGTTTTTATCAGCAATAATAAATTCTATACTACCGCCGCCGATGTCCATTATCAATCCTTTTTCGTTGCCGATATTAACTGCTTTAGCTACTCCGAGATGAATCAACCTAGCTTCTTCTGAACCTTGAATTAATTGAATATCAATTCCGATTTTATTTTTTACATCAAGGATGAAACCCTTGCCATTACTAGCTGTGCGCAATGCCGCAGTACCAAATGCATTTAGTTTTTTGACCTGTCGGTCAGTTATTATTTTATAAAAATGATGGAGGGCATCGAGACCTCTTTGGTAAGCATTAGCTCCAATTTTTTCGATACCATCTTCTGCTAGTTTTACGAAAATTCTTTCTCTATAAATTTCCTTCCAAGTACCGTTTTTTTCTAATTCAATAATCAGTAAATGAAACGTATTAGTTCCTAGGTCAATAACTCCGAATTGACTCATTGTTGAGTTGTGAGTTTTTTAAATTTACCTATAACATCTTTGAAGAAAGAGATGCCAGAAGCTGTCATGAAATTAGCATAAACAGGTTTTTGATTATCTAAAAAAACAAAGTAACTACATCCTTCAGAATAATAAACTCGAGCTTCTAAAGCAATGCTTCCTTTTTGATAAAATAACATTCTTCCGATAGGAGGACAATCCTTATTTATCAAAGCAGGTTGAGCAGAGATTTGCATTAAAGTATGCTTAATATCTTGAGGTTCACTTCTATTCATACTAACAGGGTAGTGGTCAAAACTATAATCAATATAATCACAATTAGTAGCTAAAGATCTAATTAGATCAGTAGGTACACTTGGATATAATTCCTCTCCTTTTGCTTGAATTGGTGCAACTGGAGTAGGTTGTTGAATAGCTGACGTACTAGGTTGAGTCGTCTTTTTAGGTTTTGTATTTCCACATGAAAATAAGAAAAAAATAGTAGCGAAAATTAATAATAGTCGAACCATGTTTTTTGTAATTATATTGTTATAAAAATATTTTTAGAAAAGATAAATTGCTCGAAACGTTAACGTTCTTCCAGCAAGAGATTGTGCATTTTTATCATTTCGTACATTATTGATTGTATAAGAATATTGACCATTGATACCAATATTTTTATTGATGTAAAAAGTTGCTCCGATCATCAAGTCAAACATGTTTTTATTAAAATCTTGAGATTCAGAAATATCAATACCATCTGAATCAATTACGGTAAAATCAAGTAATCGCCCCCATGATGCTCCACCATCGAAATGTAATTTGTAGTAATCTCCATCCTCAGATATCCAATCGAGATAATGAACCATTATAGGCACTTCCGTATAATTCAACCGAAAACTTTCGAAAGGAATGCTAAGAGGATCATCAGCACCTTTGTTACTTCCTTTTTGACTGAATAGAAGATCGAGTGACCACATCCATTTATCAACAGGAGTTATAGAAACTCTTCCTCCGGCATTTATACCGATTTGATTAAAACCAGCCAAACCATCACCATGAAGTTGAGATAAATTAATCCCACCGATAAGTCCAGCTTGGAATGTCTGCGCTTGTGTGTTATTTGAAAAAATAAAAAACAGACTACATAATCCAATTATTCTAATATATTTCAACATATCTTTCTTTTTAAATAAAACTAAAAAATCAAAAATGTAAAATTAAAAAACATACTCAATGCTCATTTATAAAATGTAGAAAACTTTTCTATTCATTTAACACATTGTATAATTGAACGTGAAGTTCTATTAAAATGTCTGATGAGATATAAAATATATTTTTTCCAATCTCATCAGACTTTTTAAGACAACTTCTTTATCTTTATTTTTTTTTAGTAAAATTTCAATCATGTTTAAATACACTAAGACTACATTACAAAAAATAGAAACCATATTCGAAGAGATAGGTTATAAGGTGCGATATGAACGAGGTTCATTTCAGTCAGGTTATTGTGTGGTTGAAAATAAACAGGTTGCTGTTATCAATAAGTTTTTTGATACAGAAGGGCGCATTAATGTGTTATTAGAAATATTATCAACAATAGATGATAATATTGATGAAAGTACGATGACTGAAAAAAGTTTAGAATTTTATCAAAAAATAAATAAACTAAGTGCCCAAGAGAAAGAGGAGGAACAACCCGAACCTACAGATGTAAAAAACTAAAATCTCTCACCATCAAATTTAAAATTACCATTTTAGGAACAGGTACTTCACAAGGAGTACCAATTATTGGATGTGATTGTAAAGTATGTCACTCGGATGATAAAAAAGATAAGCGACTACGAGTATCTATTTTGGTTCAAGTAGATGGTAAAAATATTGTAGTAGATGCAGGACCTGATTTTCGACAACAAATACTGCGTACAGGTATTCAACATTTAGATGCAATAATTCTCACTCATGAGCATAATGATCATATTATAGGTATTGATGATGTTCGTCCATTTAATTTTAGACAAAAACAAGATATTCCTGTTTATGCTTTGGAACGAGTTCAAAAGGAACTGAAAAAGAAATTTGATTATATTTTTAAAGAAAATAAATATCCAGGAGCTCCGTCTTTAAAGTTATTTACTATTTCAAAAAATCAAAATTTTGAGATAGGAGGAATTGAGATTATTCCTATCGAAGTTATGCATGGGGAATTGCCAATCTTAGGATTTCGATTTGGAGACTTCACTTATATCACGGATGGTTTTAAAATTTCTGATGAAGAGTTAGAAAAAATTAAAGACTCTAAAGCGTTAATAATCAATGCTATACGTCATAAAGAACATTATTCACATTTTAATGTAACTCAAGCATTAGAAATAATTGAAAAGATAAATCCTCAAGAAGCTTACCTTACACATATCAGTCATCATATGGGATTGCAAAAAGAAGTGAATCTAACATTGCCATCTAATGTTCAATTAGGATATGATGAGCAAGAGTTAATTCTGGATTAGAAATGTAGATGACTTTTGTTTCTTTTTTACCAACTATTCTATTTTAAATAATCGTCAAATAAATTGAGTGATTATTTTAGAAAAACCATAAAAAAAATCATTCTTCAAAATTAGCAACATGTTTACATCCAAGTACTTACATCTTAGATATTTTATATTTGAAAAATAAATAAGATATAATAAACAGAAAAAGAGATAATTATAAAGTACAATGGTTTGAAATTTGTAAATACTATTATAGATGATAGGTTGTTTATTTTTTTATAAAATGCATCAAATCAATTTTTTTTTCGATAAAATAAAAGTGTTAACTGTCGCAGAAAATCATAATTATCTATTACAAGAAAATAAAATACTAGAAAAAGACACTTATATTTATGTCGTTCAGATTATAACACTCCAAACATACCGAAGTATGAAGTATTTTTTTACCCTACTAATTATATTAAATATAAGCTTTGCAGCATCTAGCCAACAGCTAGGACAATATACTATGTATATGCTGAATAATTATCGAAGTAATGTTGCTTATGCAGGCTTGGATAATTCATTAAGTGCTACAGGTGTATTCCGAGGACAATGGGTCGGCTTGGAAGGAAGTCCTACTATGCAAAATGTAAATGTGCATATGCCTATGTATTATATAAAAGGAGCAGTAGGATTAAATATTGAAAATATTACATTAGGAGCAGAGCAAAATTTATCGGCAACTATATCTTATGCTTATCATAAACCAGTTGGGGATAATGGAATACTTTCTTTTGGAGCAGGAGGTGGAATATATCAAAAGTCTTTGGATGGAAGTATATTAAGAACTCCAGGAGGGAATTACGATGAAAATATTCCCGTTATCAATCATAATGATTTATTATTAACAGAAGGAAAACAGGGTGCTATTACTCCAATATTCAATGCAGGTGTATATTTTCAAACAGAGAAAATAGAGATAGGAGCATCGGCTAATAATATAATTGAACCGAAAATAAATTTAAATGATAATATAAATTTTCAATTAAAAAGACATTATTTGCTTACCTTGGCATATAATTGGAATATGAGTAACCTTTTGTCAATTCAGCCAACTATTATTGCGAAATCTGATTTGATAGAAACACAAATAGAAATTTCAACAATTGTCACATATAATGACAATATATTCGGAGGAGCCACGTTTAGAGGATATAGTAAAAACACAATCGACGCAGCAGCATTTATAGCGGGCATAAAATTGAGTGAAAAAATTACCCTTGCCTACTCTTACGACCTAACTTTATCCCCCTACAATTCGGTAAGCAACGGCTCCCACGAAATTTTAATCAATTACAATTTGAATAAAAAGATTGGAGCAGGAGTGCCACCCCGAATTATCCATAATCCAAGATTCTTAGAATAGTTAAATGACTTTTTTCCTTACTGCTTAAGAGATATAAATAAATCTATATTTCTCATTTTGTTAGGTTTTAATCATAGTCATATTTTGTTAAAATATAATTTCAAGTGTTCTATTTGTTTAAAAAAGAAGCGTTTGAATCTGTTTAACAGTCAAAATAGCCCAATAATTAATGCTATTTTTAGAAGAAGTGTACTTTTTTTGCGTTTTTTCTAATTTTTAGACTGCTATTTTTATCTTTGCTAACTATTGAGCAAAATAGAAAATATTAATTTTTGAAATAGGCTTTAAACAGACTATATTTACGTTCATTTTTTTAAGCTTTTACTTAATCTGAAGGAAAACTCGGGTGTTAAAATGAAAAAATTTATAAGAACAGTACTGGTATTAGTAACTCTTACCATCATCGCAGCTTCATGCGGTACTAAACAAAATGGTCAATTAGTTGGTATAGCTGACAGACCCTCATGGAATGGAATCAATCCTTATGGAATGGTATACATCCCTTCTGGAACATTACATATAGGTCCTAGTGATCAAGATGTATCCAAAACTTATATACAAAGACCAAAAACTATTTCTATCCAAGGATTTTACATGGATGATACAGAAATTACCAATAACGAATGGCGACAATTTGTTGTTTGGGTTCGTGATTCGATTGCACACAATGAATTAGGTAATTTCCGTACTGACGATATAACTGGAGAAGAAAGAATTGATTGGGAAATGGAAATTGACTGGGAAGACACAGAATCATTAGAATCATTATATTATGATGAAGATGATAGATTCGCAGGTCGAATGGAATTAGATGTGAGAAACTTCGAATACAATTATCAATGGTTCGATTGGCAGGCAGCGGCTCATAATAAGGATCCAGATGCTTCTCGAAGTAGCTTTATCCAAAAAGATGTAGCTAATATTTATCCAGATACTTTAGTTTGGGTACGTGATTTTGCATACTCATATAATGAGCCATTTACTCGTAATTATTTCTGGCACCCAGCTTTTGATGATTATCCAGTAGTTGGTGTCGATTGGAAAATGGCAACTGCATTCTGTTATTGGAGATCCCAATTATGGAATACATATCGTGGAGATGAAGTTAATACTGAAGATTTCAGATTACCTACAGAACACGAATGGGAATATGCAGCAAGAGGTGGTCACGAACATGCTCCATACCCTTGGGGTGGATATTATGTAAGAAATGCAAAAGGATGTTTGTTAGCAAACTTTAAACCTGGGCGTGGAAATTATCCAGAAGATGGAGGTTTTTACACAGTAAAAGCAGATGCTTACTTCCCTAATGATTATGGATTATATAATATGGCAGGAAATGTTTCAGAATGGACCAACTCTGCTTTTCATGAAAATTCATACTCATTCCTACATGACTTAAATCCTGATTTCAGATATGATGCTGATGAAGATGATCCAGATGCTCAAAAGCGTAAAGTAATACGTGGAGGATCATGGAAAGATATTGCATTCTTTATGCAAACAGGTACTCGTCATTGGGAATTTCAAGATACTACAAAGTCTTATATTGGATTTAGATGTGCGTTGACATTCCTTGGTCGTTCAATCAATGACTTTTAAGAAGAATATAGTAATTCAAGGACTAAACATTGTAAAATGTTTAGTCCTTGAATAAATATTAAATTTAATGTTATTCAACCGAATCCTACCCTATCGTTTTTACGTTATATTAAATTGTTACTTTTTTTAATTTCAACATTATGTTGAAGGGTTTACTTAATTAAAAGTAACATCCGAATTTAGAAATTAATTACTAACCTACTTAAAAAAGATTGAAAAATGAGTTTTTTAAAATCAAAAACCTTCAAGTACATTAAGAATCTCCTTATTGGTGTTGGTGCAGCTGTCGTATTGATGGGAGCACTTTTTAAAATTGAAAGCTGGGAAGGGGCAAGTGAAATGTTGATTATTGGACTAAGTGTAGAAGCTTTTATCTTCTTAGTATTAGGATTATTAGGACCTGAAAAAGATTACTACTGGGAAAAATTATATCCAGGATTGGATGATTATAGTTCAAAAATTTCTCCTTTAGCAGCTGGACCTATTAGTGAAGACACTCCAGGTTTAAATGGAGAAGTTGTTGAGCAACAATTAGGAGGAATGTTAAATGAATTACAAGGAATGTCAAAAAGCCTTGGTTCTTTAAAAGCTTTACAAGAAGTTGATTTCTCTGGAACAGGAGAACAAATGAAAACAATGGGTAATTTCTATACTCGATTGAATGAAGCTATGGCTGATCTTTCTGATTCTTTAGAAGATACTAAAGCTTACAAGCAGCAAATGTCTGCATTAAATCAAAATCTCGGTTCACTTAATTCAGTTTATGGAAACATGTTGACAGCAATGTCTAATATTGGTGGAAATAAATAATTAGAATTAAGGATTTTAAAATATATTAATTAACTAAAAAAAATCATAGGATATGTCAATACCTAAGGAACCCCGACAGCTGATGATTAACTTGATGTACTTAGTACTGACAGCGCTGTTGGCTTTGAACGTTTCTGCCGAGGTTATGAATGCTTTTTTGTCTATCAATCAGTCATTAGAAGTTACTAATGGCAATACAGTAAAAGCATTAGATGCCACTCAAGCAAGTTTGGATAATCTTTTAAAAGATGATGCCAAAAAGAAATACCGTCCATTACAACCTGCTATTCAAGCGATTAGAGATGAGGTAGCTTCTTTTTCTTCTTACGTAGAAGATTTAAAAGTTCAACTTATTGATGGTTCAGGCGATAAAAATGGTGTACATGATGACGGAGATTATGTGATAAAAAAAGGTGAGCGATACAAGCTTAAAGGAATTAAGAATAAAGATGTTACCACTAAAATGATGGTTACAGATGGATTAGGTGCTGAGCTTGAGGCAAAAATTCTTGAATCTAGAGGTAAAATTGTTAAAGCTTATACCGATGTATTAACTAAGCATGGTAAAACACTTGGTTTAAAAGCTCCTGAGGTTAAGAGTAGAATTGAAAATTTCGAAGCTAACTTAACGCTTAATGTTACTGATGATTGGGAAAATTCAGACAAAAAGAGTTGGGCTGAATTCAACTTCAAGCAGATGCCTGTAGCTGCAGTTTTACCTTCATTAACTAAAATGATTACTGATGCAAGAAATGCTGAATCTTCTGGTGTAAACCAATTGGCAGAGCTTTCAGGTGGTCGTGTAATTGAGTTTAACAAATTCTTTCCTGTAATTAGTGCAAAGAAAGGTTATGTAATCAAAGGAGATAAATTTGAGGCAGAAGTATCTGTTGGTACATACTCTGATCAAATTAATCCAAATGATGTAACTATCACCATCAATGGTCAATCAAAAAGACCTGATAAAGATGGTAAGGTTAAATTTACTGAAACTGCTAATTCATTAGGAAAAAGAACGTTAAAACTTGGAGCTTCTGTTAAGAATCCACTTACTGGTGAAGTAAGTAAAGGAAATTCAGAATTCTCATATGAAGTAGGAGAAAGTTCTTTAACTGTATCTGCGGATAAAATGAATGTATTTTATATTGGAGTACCTAATCCAATCTCTATCTCTGCTGCTGGAGTTAATAGTAACTCTATGAAAGTAAGTGCTGGAGGAGGAGGAGGAGCTACTCTTAAGAAAACTAATAACAGTCAATATGTTGTTACAGTTACTAAACCAGCTCCACTTGGAAATGAATGTGAAATTCGAGTAAGTGCTGAAGGTTTGAATAAGAAAGCTAAGTTTCGTGTAAAACGTATTCCTGATCCAGTTGCAAAACTAGGTAAAAGTAGTGGTGGAGCTATGGGGAACGGAGAGTTTAAAGCACAAGCAGGGGTTCTAGCTATGTTAGACAATTTTGATTTTGATGCGAAATGTCAGATTTCAGGATTTGTTCTTACTCGTCAGGCAAAACGTGCAGACCCAATCGATAAGATTAACAAAGGTCCTCGATATAGTGGAGAGGCTAAAGCTTTAATTATGAGAGCTAAGCCAGGTGATGTATATTACTTTGATAACGTTAAAGCAAAATGTCCTGGTGACCCTGCTGGACGTAAGATCAACTCAATGGTATTTAAGATTAAATAAAATTCTTTAGCAGTCTTTATGTTTTATAGGCTTATAAAATATAAAGACTGCCTAAGAAAGCTCAAATATTTTCAGAAAATTACATAAATCATTAAGTCATGAAGATCGCTTTTAAAATTTTTAGTTTATGTCTTTTAGGGATTTTAATTTTTTCAAATCCTTTATTAGCACAAGATCCTAACCCTGTCCGAACTGAGGCAGAAGTAACTAATGACGATTTGCCATTAGATGACATTGTAGAAAAAAGATTGGTAGATGACCGTATGGTTTTACCTTACCAACGAATTCGTGAAGCAGATATCTTTTGGGAAAAAAGAATTTGGAGAGTGATTGACATTCGGGAGAAAATGAATTTACCATTTGCTTTTCCTGAAAAACCATTCTTTACTATCGTAATGGAAGCTGCCGTAAATGGTGAAATAGCTGCTTATAATGTAAACGAATATGATAAGTTTGAAATGAAGTTACAACCTGACGAGATTGCTTCTATGGGAAGTAATATTGATACGGTTATTACTTTTGATCCTGAAACTTACGAAGAGCAAGTACAAATCGTAAGAAACGATTTGAATCCTGAAGATGTTAAACAATTCAGGTTGAAAGAAGTATGGTTCTTTGATGAGAATACTTCTACTTTGCAAGTTCGTATTTTAGGTATTGCACCACTTATCGACGTTAAGGATGACAATGGTAATTATAGATTTACTAAACCTATGTTTTGGATTTACTATCCTGATTGTAGAGAACTTTTTGCTAGACATAAAGTATTCAATCCTGGTAATGATGGAGATTTAGGTACATGGGAAGACCTCTTTGAAAGAAGATTTTTCTCTAGTTATATCTATAAAGAATCAAATGTTTATAATAGACGTATTCAAGATTATTTACAAGGTGTAGATATTTTACTTGAAGCTGATAAAATTAAACAAGAGATTTTCAACTACGAACATGATTTATGGTCATATTAATAGTATGATTTTAAAATATAAAAATCCCATCTTGAGTAATCAAGATGGGATTTTTTAGTTTTATAAATTGATGTTTTTTAAAACGTTTGTAGTTCAACTAATTTTCTATAAGCGCCTTGTTGTTCTAAAAGTTCTTTATGCTTTCCTCTTTCAATAATAAGTCCGTCTTGCATCACAATAATTTCATCTGCATGTTGTATCGTAGATAGTCGATGAGCAATTACAATAGAAGTTCTATTTTTCATTAAAAGAGTCAAAGACTGTTGAACTAATTTTTCAGATTCAGAATCTAAAGCAGATGTTGCTTCATCCAAAATAAGAATAGGAGGATTTTTCAAAACTGCTCTAGCAATAGTAATTCGTTGCCGCTGACCTCCACTCAATTTATTACCTCGATCACCAATATTAGTTTGATAACCATTTTCAGTTTTTAATATAAAATCATGAGCGTTAGCGATTGAAGCTGCTTCGATGACTTGAGCTTCAGTAATATTTTCTAGACCAAAAACGATATTGTTATAAATAGTATCATTAAACAAAATAGCCTCTTGAGATACAATGCCCATCAAATCACGAAGGTCTTTTAATTTTAAATCTTTAATATTTTTACCATCAATAAAAATTCCTCCTGAACTCACATCATAAAATCGAGGTAACAAATCCGCCAATGTACTTTTACCTGCACCAGATGCTCCCACTAAAGCGACAATTTTACCTTTAGGAATTTTTAAGTTAATTTGTTCTAATACATTTTTTTCATCTTTTTGATAGTGAAAAGAAACATTACGATACTCAATAGCATGATTGAATTTTTTGAAAGGAAGTGCATCTTTTATTTCTTGAATTGTATTTTTAGCATTTAAAATATGATCAACTCGATCGACTGCTGCTGTTCCTTTTTGATAATTATAATATGCTTTTGAAAAAGATTTGGCGGGGTCAATTACGTAATAAAACGCCATTAGAAAAGCAAAAAAACTATCTGCACTAATTGCACCACTAAATACTTGCTTCGAACCATACCATAATAAAACGGCTACTACAGCTATTCCTAAAAATTCAGTTAAAGGCGATGAAAGATCTCGTCGCCACAAAAGATGAGTTAACGTTTTTTTATAATCATCATTTTCTTTCTTGAATTTTGCTTCTTGATATCCTTCTGCATTGAATCCTTTGATAATTCTTAAACCAGAAAGTCCTTCTTCTACTATAGATACTAAGTTCCCTAACTTCTCCTGTACTTTTGAAGATTTCTTTTTTAAGGTTTTTCCAATCCCACCGATAATAATTGCGGTAAAAATAATTAATACAAATACAAACAATGTTAAAGGTGGACTTAAGTAAATCATCAATGCCAAACAGCCAAACATTATCAACGGCTCTCTAAAAAACGCTTCTAAAATATTAAGGATACTCCATTCTATCTCCATTACATCTGTTGTAATTCGAGACATTAAATCTCCTTTTTTTTCTTCTGAAAAATAGGAGAGAGGTAGTACCATCATTTTTGAAAACAACTCTTGGCGAACATCTCGAACAATTCCATTTCGTACAGGTGCCATAAAAAATAAAGAAAGGTATCTGAAAATATTTTTAAGGAAAAAAAGTATAACAATAAAAATACAAATATAAGCTAGTGCAACTTCTTTGCTTTCTGTATGCATCAAATTACTAAACCAATATTTAGAATGTTCTATCAGATTGCTAGCTCCCCAAGCTGTTTCGGGTTTTTCTATGATAGGAGGTTCTAAGTCAAAAAGAATTTGTAGAAAAGGAATAATAGCAGGAATACTTACAATCGTAAATAATGCCATTAAAATATTACAAATGATATTTAGAATTACATTTCGACGGTAAGGTTTGAGATAACGAAGAAGTTTACGAAGCATGTTTTTTTATGAGTGAGGAGTAAATGGTAACAAGTCTAATATAAAAGTCTGATAATCATTTGATTATCAGACCTTTATAATTTGTTTATTTTATGTCTTTTTTAAAATCTTCCAATCTTACCATATTCGTTTGCGTTGGAAGCATCAATTCGAACCATGATTTTAAAGAAGTCGTCTTTTTGAGTTTTATCTCCACTCTTAATTATTTCAATCAATTCGCCTCGTTTACTATTAGCAAACATTTGAAGTATCATTGAATTTGGATAATTTCTATTGACTTGTTGAATGGTCTTTACTGCATCCATTATAGTTGCTCTACCTTGGTCAGGATTTTCAGTCATAGAATCTAATCCTTCTCTGTGGTATTTGTACATAGACATTCTGTAATCTCGTACTCTTGGACTTGTTAAATTTTCAATAATCCAATATCTATTTCGGTTACCATCTAACTGTCTCCATCCTGGAAATTGTCCAGTAACATTTTGAGGAATGTTAGTTAGTACTTCTTGAGCAACTTGAAAATAAGTATCTCCTCCTAGAGGTGAGAAAGAATCATAGTCCATTCCTAAAATGACATTAGCATAAAATCCTAACAGAGAACTTAAATTATCTTGATATAAATTTTTACTAAAAATAATAGGTTGAAAAGGCTCGTAAGTGAAAACCACATCTTTATCCACATGATTAAGAAGCGGTGTTTGTTCACTACTTCCAAAAATTGGACGAGTAGATTGGATAGCTATTGTAGCTCTAAATGAAGTTTGCGATAATTCCTGATCAATTGTCAATTGAATTTTACACCTAATTCTTTCTTCAGGTTCGTAAACATCATCAGTCCATTTTTGATTATTAAGAAACTCTTGGATAGAGGTTTCTAAATTACTAAACACCTTTGGGTCAACGTTTTGAATTTTAGGGGTATTAACTGTAACGTCAACTAATAACTCTTGCGCCAAAATGAGTTGGCTAAAAAAGATAACGAAGGTTAAAAGGAGAAATTTTTTCATTATATATTTTTATTATTTTTTACAAAAAAATAAAGAGCTGAAAGCTCAAAAGATAATATTCTTACTTTATCAATTCAACAATTTCATTTACAATATCAATTGCTACTTGTTTCTTAGATTTTAACTCAAAATTTTTAATCTTATTGTCTTTACGAACGATTGTAATTTTGTTGGTATCTACGGCAAAACCTGCACCTTTGTCTTTCAGCGAATTTAAAACAATAAAATCAAAATTCTTTCTTTCCAATTTGCCTTTTGCATTTTCTAATTCATTATTTGTTTCCAAAGCAAATCCTATAAGCAATTGTTTCTTTTTCTTTTGTTTACCGAGTGTCGCAGCAATATCTGTTGTCTTTTCTAATTTGATGGTAAGTGTTTTATCTTTCTTTTTTATCTTTTTATCTGCTACGGTCATTGGTCTATAATCTGCAACTGCTGCTGCTAAAACAGAAATATCACTTTTTTTAAAATGTACTTTTGCTGCTTCAAACATGGATTGAGCATTAGTAACTCGAATCGTTTCAATATTAGGATGTGTGGTATTTAAAGATGATGGTCCTAATACTAATTTTACGATTGCGCCTCTATTCGCCAATTCTTCAGCTATTGCAACTCCCATTTTACCCGTTGAGCGATTTCCAATAAAACGAACAGGGTCAATAGCTTCATGAGTTGGACCAGCTGTGATGAGTGCATTTTTTCCAAACAAGTCTTTTTGTTTATTGAAAAATTGATTCAATATTTCAACTATTGCCTCAGGTTCAGCCATTCGACCATTACCGACCAATCCACTTGCTAATTCACCATGCGCTACATCAATTAAATGATTTCCGTAAGACTGTAATTTTTGTACGTTTTGAATAGTAGAAGGATGCTTCCACATATCTAAATCCATCGCAGGTGCAAAAAATACTGGACATCGAGCAGATAGATAAGTAGCAACAATTACACTATCAGCAATTCCATTAGCCATTTTTGCCAAAGTGGTAGCCGTAGCTGGTGCTACAATCATAGCATCAGCCCAGAGTCCGATTTCTACATGATTGTTCCAACTTTCTTCAGAACTAACATGAACATGAACAGCTTTTTTGGAAAGAGTTGAAAGAGTAAGTGGTGTGATAAATTGAGTAGCAGCTTCTGTCATCAAAATTTGAACTTCGGCACCTGACTTAATTAATAGACGAGTTAGAGATGCTGCTTTGTATGCAGCAATACTGCCAGAGATACCAAGTATTATTTTTTTTCTTACCATCTTAAAATACATCTGTTCTAAAAACAAAAAAGAATGAATAACTAGATTTAATTATTCATTCTTTTTTTGTCTATTGAAATTTTAATGTTGAGTAAAGTTAGATGTGAAATCTAACTTTTTTTTTATAAGAAAAAGATATTATCTTTTGTTGTTATCTGTTTCCTTATAACGGTGAGCTACTTCTCCATTCATAAATTCGTCAGTCGAAATTAAAACTGGATTAGGTAATCGCTCATAGAATTTTGAAATTTCAATTTGCTCTTTATTCTCATGGATCTCTTCAATAGTATCAGAGTTAACTGCAAATTCTTCTAGTTTGCTAGTTAATTCTATTTTTAAATCTACAGCAACTTGGTTAGCTCTTTTACTGATGATAGCCAAAGTTTCGTAGATACTACTTGAATCTCCAATAAACTCTTTGATAGAACGTGCCTGAATATTAGATTCAAGACCTTGCACTTTTGATTTGATATCTGTCATTTTCTAATTGTTTTAACTTTTTTGTAGTTGTATTAAAAATAGAATCTGCCTCACCTCTATATTCACTTTTAGGAAATTTATTTATAAATTTCTCGTAATAATCTTTAGTTGATTTATAACGTTCTTCTTGTTTTTGAAAAACACTATTTTGAGCTAATAGAAAATTTCCTTTTAAAACTAAAAATCTAACTCGTTCTGCGTCAGGTGTTTCTGGAAAATCTTTTAACAGATTTTCAAACGACTGAGTAGCAGCTTGATATTGTTTTAGATTATAGTATAATTCACCTTCTGCGAATGCTTTTTGTTCCAATTTTCTTCTCATCTCATCTATCAAGTCATTGCATTTACTTACTCTTTCGCTAGTTGGGTAAGTATTTACAAATATTTGAAATTGCTCAATAGCTTTAGCTGAGTAAGTTTGATCCAAGCGATAACTCGGAGATAACCTAAAGTTAGAATAAGCAGTCATATAATCTGCCTCTTCTCTAAACGTACTATTTGGAAAAGTTGTTGAGAAATTTTTAAAATAATAAGAGGATAAAACAAATCGATTTAAATGATAATGAGTGTAGGAATAGTGAAAGTATATCTTCTCTGCTTCTTCCTTTCCTCTATAATTATTAATAATCAATTCAAAAAGACCTTGAGCCTGAGCGTACTCTTTTGCATCAAAAAGTTCAAAGGCTTTTTTATAGATTTCCTCTATGTCTCCAGATGCTCTTATTTTTTCATATTCACTCTTACATGAAGTAAGTAATAAAAACCCTGAAGCTAAAAATATGGATAAAATTAATTTGATTTTCATAGAACCGCAAAATTACAATTTTTTATTTAATTACTGACCTTTCTTCAATGTATAAAACGAGAAAATATATATTTTCCGTTGGGTATTTTTGAAAAAAATATTATTTTAGTGCTGAAGTTGTTTTAAAAAGTCTGTTGAGATTAGAAAAAATAGATTTTAGTTCTAATTGAGGCTTTTTTTGAGGTGAATAGCCTAGCTATTGACCGATAAAAAAACGAAGAGTAGAATTAAAAGATGTTTTTCTAAGCCAACAAGATTTTTAAAATAACTTCATATTTAAACAAACAAGTGGTATTACTTACCAATACAAATAACACAAATACTATTAGAAAGAATGGAAATCCCAATTACTATTTCTTTCTCAAAAACTAATGATTAGAGCTTAAAGTTCTAACACCATTCTTCTATTATTTTTCATCAATTTAATCAAATTTTGATTCTATAGGCGACTAGCCTAGGAATGCTTTTTTAATCTATTTATCTATGAGTTATCTCAAGGATAAATTAAACTAATTAAATCATGGAATTAACCAGATCAATTAAATTCTTTTTAATCGCTGGGGTGATTGTTTTATCGGTAGGATATAGTATGTATCTTCAAGAGATTGGTGGAGTTTCTGGAGCAGTAGTTATGTTTTCAGGAGGGTCATTAATTATTGCATCATTTTTTGCTGCAATGACGAAGTTTAAAGATTGGCTTTTATAAAACCCTTAAAAACACTTCAAAAAAAAAGTTCTGCTTTAAATTTAAAGCA
>JALZVK010000426.1 GCA_023301005.1 Saprospiraceae bacterium
AATAGGAACATAGTCTGCGCTATTTGACTTTTTTTTCAAAGAAGTGTCATCAAAAAAAGGGCGTTTTTAGCCGAAATATAATTTCCCAACAAGCTCTAAGATTTTCTTAGTTCTACAAGTTTAGCTGCGAAAGCAAAAAAATCGAGTTTAGAAATGTTTCAATTTTATATACAGTCTTGATTTTTTTATAACTTTTTTTATCAAGAAAAAAAGTTAGGTTAGAGGATTATCTTTGTGTAACATGAGTTATTAAGACTTTTAAAACAACTTCAAATAAAAAAAATCAACTCCTGATTTTATAAAAACCAAATTAAAACAAATTCGTAAAGAGGAAGAGAATATAATCAGAGAATAAAAAAATCAACTTCATGGAAGCTTACGCAACTGCATTAACTTATGCCATTCCAGGCTTTATGATACTCGTTTTGATAGAAGCAGTCATAGGAAAAATGATGGGCAAAAATGTTAACCGAGCGATGGATACTATATCGAGTTTGAGTTCGGGAATGACGAATACTTTAAAGACTTTATTAGGTCTGTCAATTGTGATTGTAAGTTACGGTTGGATGGAAGCACGATTTGGTATTTTTGATATTCAATCTACCACGTGGTTATATCTTATCGCATTTATAGGAATTGACTTTGCGAGTTATTGGGCACATCGTTTTAATCATACCATTAATGTTTTTTGGAATAGACATATCATTCATCATTCGAGTGAAGAGTTTAATTTGTCCTGTGCATTGCGTCAAGAAATTTCTGCGATAGTAGGTGTTTATTTCTTCTTATACATTCCATTGGCGATTCTAGGAATTCCACAAAAGGTCATTGCGATATTAGCTCCGATTCATTTATTTGCTCAATTTTGGTATCACACGATTTTGATAAATAGAATGGGATTTTTAGAAAATATATTAATGACACCTTCCCATCATCGAGTGCATCATGCCATCAATAGTCAATACATTGATAAAAATTACTCCGCAATTTTTATCGTTTGGGATAAATGGTTTGGTACATTTCAAGAAGAACTCGAAGACGAACCATGTGTATATGGAACACTTAAACAAGCTAATACTTGGAATCCTGTTTTGATAAATTATATGCATTTTTGGCAACTCATCAAAGATGCTTGGAGAGCGAATAGTTGGAAAGATAAATTGAGAATTTGGGTGATGCCTACAGGCTGGCGACCTGATGATGTAGCTGAAAAATATCCAATAAAAATAGAAGGTGTACATGAACGTAAAAAGTACAATCCTTATACTTCTAATTTTTTGAAAGGATGGTCATGGATGCAATTAGTCGTGAATAGTTTATTGATGTATTTTCTATTAGCGCAGATAGGAGAGTTTGGATTTGAAGAGATAAGCATGTATTCTATATTTCTTTTTATTTCAATTTTTGCATACACGACTTTGATGGATAGACATGTATTGGCAGTTCCTACTGAGTTATTAAAATTAGCAATTGGAGTTTGGATAATTTACCAAACAGGTGGATGGTTTTCTTTAGATACCGTTATAGGAGGAGCTACTTTTTTGATGTTGTTATATATGTTTGTGTCTGCTTTATTGACAATTTATTTTATATTTTTTGAAAAAGAAAAAGAGAAAATAGAAATGAAAAAATCAAGAAAGGCAGTTGAAAATTTTTCTTAAAAAGTAAATAGAATTTTTTGATATTAAAAAATATTCGTATATTTGAATTGCGCATCTAATACGTGGATTCTAATCTAGCCTTATTTATATTCCCATTTTCAAGAACAGATTTTTTTATTTCAAGATGGTTTTACCATACTTGATTCTCTATCTAAAAATGAATTGAAGTAGTTAGATAAATTACGTTTTGTTTTGTCTAACTATTTAAAGATACATAAGAATGTATTCCCAATAACCGTTTTTTTAAAGAGGTCAAGACTTTGCTTAACCTTAGTTCTTGACTTCTATTTGGGAAAATAGAGATTGTTCTTTTTTGAACAATCTCTATTTTTTTTTCTCTCTCTGTTGAGTAGTTATTCATGTTATGCACAATATGTAAATCTTCTTTCTCATACTTTTTTCCTGATGAAAAAAGTACCAAAAAAATCAAGACTTAATTTTGTAAGTCAACAGTTCTAAATTTAATTTTAGCCACGCAGCCCAAACCTGCCTTTGCCGGCAGGCAGGCTTGTAGAACTAAGAAAATCTAAAACTCGTTCCTCGTTAAGATTTTCTAAGCTCTCCTTCAAACACGGACTGCTAGCCCTATTGCCCGACTCAAAAATCAAATTAAGAACTGTACGACTTACAAAATGATGTCTATCCTAAAACATCAACGACCTACTTCCAATTGAAGGAAGACTTTTTCGATTTAAGTAGACATTATAGAAAATTGAAACAGTTCTTAACTTGGTTTTTGTGAGAGTGCATGGCGGAGCAGGTACTGTTTGAAGGAGGACTTAGAGAATCTTAATGAGGAACGAATTTTAGATTTTCTTAGTTCTACAAGCCTGCCTGCCGGCAAAGGCAGGTTTAGCTGCGAAAGCTTAAAAATTAAGTTTAGAAATGTATCAATTTTATATACAGTCTTGATTTTTTTGTAACTTTTTTCATCAAGGAAAAAAGTTAAGTTAGAGGATTAAGTTTGCATGAATTGCGTAACATAAACTATAAAATAACAATACACTTACATTCCTAAATGTAAGTGTATTGTTATTTATAATGTAGCTAAAGTCAATTCTACAAAATAGATTCCTCCACCCTCCGAAAATACTGCGGAATCACTTCCTTTAATTTTTCCAAAGTCTCCGCTACAGTTAAATTACTCATACCTCCCGCAGCATTAGCATGTCCACCTCCGTCAAAGTGATCTGCTGCCAAAACATTCACAGGATTTTCAGCACCTTTGGAGCGGAAAGAAATTTTCATGATTCCATTTTTTTCTTTAAATACAATCGCAGCCTTCATTCCTTTGATAGACAATAGCAAATTAGCCAAACTATCTGTATCTCCTTTTTTGTAATTGTACTTCGCCAATTCTTTTTTCGATAAAGAAATAATAGCAACATTGTAGTCGTATAAAATTTCTAATTTTTCACTCATCGCATAGCCTTGCAAACGTATCCGACTTTCTGTATTGGTATCATTTATATTTTCATGAATCAAATGATGTTCAACTCCTGCTGCTAACAATTTAGCCAACACTTCATGTGTTCGTGGTTTGACGGAGTTAAATTTAAAACTACCTGTATCTGTCAAGATACCTAAGTAGAGTGGAGTGCCTATTTTTTTATCCAATAATTTTATATGTCCTGACTTCTCGATTAAATCTACAATCAATTGTGCAGTAGAGGAAGCAGTCGTTTCAGAAATAGATAGCGTCGCAAAATCTTCAGGTTCCAAATGATGATCTATCATTATTTTTTTACAAGTCGCTGCTTCTAGTAAGACTTGCATATTTGTCCCTACACGACTAGTTGCATTATAATCCAAGCAGAAAATTAAATCTGCTTTTTGCATTTGCTCGGTAACTTCGTCTGGATGCTCATCCATCAAAATAATCGAGCTAGTATCTAACCAGTATAAAAAACTAGGTGCTTTATCTGGATGACAGACCACCGCTTTCTTTCCTAATTTTTCAATAAAATATAAAAGACCTAAAGAAGAACCAACGGAATCTCCATCTGCGGATTTGTGTGCGGTAATAACGATATGATTAGCAGTTTGAATTGCTGCTTCTATTTGTTGGTAAATATTCATGAGTTGTATTTTTTGCCTTTGTTGATGATGTGGCAATTGAAAGTGCTTGTCTATTTTTAAAGACTGCAAAGGTAATTTTATTATTGAATACAGATAGATTCTATTCTATGAATTAAATTATTAGCATTACTTTTGAAAAACGAAATTTTTTATTCATCAATCTTTAGCTTATGCCCTATTTAGAAGTGTTTGACCTTTTTTGGAAACAGGTAAGATCGGAAGA
>JALZVK010000427.1 GCA_023301005.1 Saprospiraceae bacterium
TTTAAATAAGGATATGTTCATGGGATTATAATTTGTTGATAGTTAATCACAATCCCGGATTCTTCTAGGATTGTGATTACACTATATTTTATAACTCATTGAAAAAGATATAGAGATGAAAATCTCACTTGTAAGCAAAAAAAAACCGCAAAAAGATGCGGTTAATTTTAGTGTTGATATGATAATGGGGATGTTTTGTTAGAAAGTAGAATCCCGATATAAAATATCGAGATTCATAACTCACTAAATTTTTGTTTATGGGAATACAATTTGTTGACACAAATATATGTAAAAATTCATATTAAAAAAAAATAATATTGCATTTATATGCAATAAAAAAATATACTAAGCTAGTCTTAGAAAGAATTAGATATGTTCATGGGATTATAATTTTTTGTAATAAGTCGCATTTTCTTAGGAAATGCGACTTATTTTTTTGCCTATACCGCTCATTCTCCGCCGTTTATTTATATTTTCGCCTTCCTTTTAATTTTCAATAATACTTAGCTTTTCGAAAAATATTATTAAACTAGTTTAATACAAAATACATTCAAAATGTCTTCAATTCTCATCAAAAATGCTCAAATCGTTAATCGAGGTCAAATTACATCTTCTGATATTTTTATAAAAAATGGAAAAATTGAACGCATAGATGCTACTATCGACACTCAAGCAGATAGAGAAATAGATGCAACTGGCAAATATGTATTTCCAGGTATCATTGATGATCAAGTACATTTTAGAGAACCTGGACTGACTCATAAGTCGGATTTATATACAGAACCTAGAGCAGCTGTCGCAGGTGGTGTAACTTCATTTATGGAAATGCCGAATACAAAGCCAGCAGCTTTAACTCAACAACTTCTTCAAGACAAGTATGACATTGCAGCTAAAAAGTCATTGGCGAATTATTCCTTTTTTATGGGAGCTTCCAATGATAATGTCGAAGAAGTTTTAAAAACTGACCCTACAACAGTTTGTGGAGTCAAAATATTTATGGGTTCGAGTACTGGTAATATGTTGGTGGATGATGAAAAGACTTTGGATAATTTATTTTCAAAAGTACCGATGTTGATTGCGACACATTGTGAAGATGAAGCGACGATTCGACAAAATATTGCATTTTATAAAACGATGTATGGAGAAGATATTCCAATCAAGTTCCATCCATTGATGCGCTCGGAAGAAGGTTGTTATAAATCTTCGAGTATGGCAATTGAGTTAGCGAAGAAATATAATACTCGATTACATATTTTACATATTTCGACTGCGGATGAGTTGGAGTTATTTAGAAATGATATTCCATTGACGGAGAAACGGATTACATCTGAGGTATGTGTACATCATTTATATTTCAATGCGAAGCAGTATGAAAAATATGGAACTCAAATAAAATGTAATCCTGCGATAAAAGCACCTGCACATCAAGAAGCTTTATTCCCTGCATTGTTGGATAACCGTTTGGATATTATTGCAACTGACCACGCACCTCATACTTGGGATGAAAAAAGTCAAACTTATTTTAAAGCACCATCGGGAGTTCCATTGATTCAACATACATTAAATGTGATGTTGGAATTTTATCATCAAGGGAAAATATCTTTAGAAAGAATTGTAGAGAAAATGTGTCATGCCCCTGCGCAATGCTTTAAAGTAAAAGAAAGAGGATATTTAGATGAAGGATTTTGGGCGGATTTAGTGATTGTTGATTTGGAGAAAGAGTGGAAGGTCTCAAAAGATAACCTACATTATAAATGTAATTGGTCGCCATTTGAAGGTCATACTTTTAAAGGGAAAATAGATACGACGATTGTATCAGGACATTTGGCTTATGAGAATGAACAATTTTTTGAAGATAAAAAAGGAGAGCGATTACAGTTTGAAATTGATAATTGAAAAATTAATAATTGACCTCTAACTTGAATTGAGTATAATTTGAGGAAATTAAAGATTTTTGAAAAGAATCAATTCGAGGAAATTAAAATTACAGCTACGAATTAACACGAATTATCACAAAAAGATTAGAGAAAATTTGTGTTAATTAGTGGCTGATAAAATCAAATTAAACTTGCCTGACGGCAGTCAGGCAAGTTTAATTTTTACAAAATATAAAATTCACACTAATTGCTAAAAGAGAGAATTTGTTCTGAATTTAAGTTTTTTGCAAACTTATAGATTAATTAGGATTAATATATGGAAAAGTCCATTTTAGTAGAATTACAATATTTACCTCCGATTCAATTTTTTTCGAAGTTGGTGAAGCATCCAAAAGTTTGGATCGAGCAACATGAAAATTACTCCAAAGGAAGTTATCGAAATAGATGTCATTTGGCAAGTGCGCAAGGTTTGTTGAGATTGAGTATTCCACTAGAAGGAGGGAAGCATCAACAACAACCTATCAAAGAGGTTAGAATTTCTAATAAAGAAAATTGGCAACATCAACATTGGACAGCTATCAAATCTGCTTATGGAAAATCTCCTTTTTTTGAATATTATGCAGATGGTTTTTTACCTATTTATAAAAAAAAATATACCCACTTGTGGGAATGGAATTGGGATTTGTTACAACAAGTATTAGCTTATATTCCTTTTGAAAATGAAATCGAACTAACGACTCAATATGATAAGCATCCTTCGGATGATGTTTTGGATTTTAGAAATAAAATATCGCCGAAGGCTCAAAATAATTTTGAGGACACTTCATTTAGTCCTGTGAAATATAATCAAGTCTTTGAAGAGCGTCATGAATTTTTAGCGAATATGAGTATTTTGGATTTGTTGTTTTGTAAGGGCCCGGAGGTGATTGTTATGTTGGAGAGGAGTGTGAGGTAGAAAAGACGAAGTAAAATACATAGAGTTTTATTTGAAACTTATTATTTGAAATAAAAGTTATAATTTCTCCAAAACTTATTAGGTTAAAAGTATAATCATCAATTATGGAACTAGGAAAAATTATTTTAAGACTAGATGAGCTAAAAGAAGAATTAGATGGATTACGTCCATTGAGAGAAGATAGGTTAAATAGACTCACTCAGAAACTTCAACTAGAATGGAATTATCATTCTAATAGTATAGAAGGGAATACATTATCTAAGTCTGAAACTAAATCATTTATATTATGGGGAGTAACTGCTAAAGGAAAACCATTTCGAGATTACTTAGAAATGAAAGGTCATAATGATGCGTTGCATCAATTGTATAAAATAATAAATAATGATTTAAAAATTACAGAAAGTTTAATTCAAGATTTTCATAAAATGATTTTAGTTGAACCATATACTGATGGTGATGCTGAGATTAATCCTGGTAAATGGAAAAATCGTCCTAATTATTTATATTCTCCAACAAATGAAAGAATTGATTTTGCACCTCCAGAAGATGTTCCTCGATTAATGAACACACTTATTAATTGGTTAAATAATCATATTGATCCACCTAAGAGGAGAAAGAAAAAATATGATTTACATCCATTATTGATCGCTGCTGGTTTTCATACTCAATTTATAAACATTCATCCATTCGGAGATGGTAATGGTAGGATGTCTAGAATAATGACCAATTTGATTTTGATGTTATGTGGTTATGTTCCTGCAATTGTAAAGTTGGATGATAGAGTAGATTATTATACGGCACTCAATACGAGTAGTTTAAATAGTCCTGAGAATTTAGCCATCTTTTTAGGACAGGCTGTAATTGAATCTTTGGAGTTAGCAATCAAAGCAGCGAATGGAGAATCAATTGAGGAAGAGGATGATATTGATAAGGAGTTGGAACTCTTAAAACAAAAAATAAAAAGTAAAGGAGTTGAAGCACCACTAAAATCAAATGAAAGAATTTCTAAATTGTTAGAAGAAAATATTTTTCCTTTTATAGATGATTTTATTTTAAAATTATCAAAGTTCGATGATTTGTTTGAGTCTGTTTCTAAAACGTTTTTTTTAAACGAAGATGGTAGAAAAGAGCAATGGAGTGAAGTAAGGAAAAATATGATATTAAATTTTGCTTTAAAAAGAGGGGCGAATAGTTTTAATATTAATTACACATTTGAAAATATAAAAAATAATCCGACAACAGTCCGATTCACTATAAGTTTAAAATTTGAATTTAGAAGAGGAGATTATATTATTTCTAATATCTCTGCAAATCAAAAAAAATCATTTAACTATAATCAATCAATGTCAATTGAAGAACAAAGCTCTTGGATAAAGAATATCCAAAAAAATCTTCTTCATAGAATAAATTTTAGTACCAAAAAATAGGGTTGTTTTTTATTATTCAAAATCATGAATAGTACCTTTTCCCCCAAATCGCAGTCTAATAAATGTTCCTATAAAACACTAAAATCGAATACAAAAAGAATGAACAATATAATAAGTACCGATTTACAAACTTACAGAAGTCAGATAGATCAGATAGTAAAAGAACTACATGATTTGACCATCAATATCAATCATGGCGAATTAGAAAAAGTAGTCAGCGACCTCCGTAATCGAATCAACGAACCATTTATGTTTGTGATAGTAGGAGAGGTGAAAGTGGGGAAAAGTAGTTTTGTAAATGCATTGTTAAGTACCGATAAAGAAATTTGTAAAGTATCGCCAGCACCAATGACCGATACGATTCAACAAATTTTATATGGAGAAGAAGAACAAACTATCGAAGTCAATCCATTTCTAAAAAAGATATTTCAACCTGTTGAAATTCTAAAAGAAATAGCAATCGTCGATACTCCTGGAACAAATACAATTGTTGATCAACATCAAGAAATTACAGAGCGATTTATTCCAGCTTCTGATTTGATAGTTTTTGTTTTTGAATCTAAGAATCCTTACCGACAGTCCGCTTGGGACTTTTTTAATTATATACATGAAGATTGGAGAAAGAAAATCATTTTTGTTTTACAACAAAAAGATTTGATGGTACCTGCTGACCTTGTTGTAAATATTCAAGGTGTAAAAGATTTTGCAATTAAGAAAGGAATTACTGACCCGAATATTTTTGCAGTTTCCGCTAAGATGGAATTGGAACATAATTACGAAGAGAGTGGTTATTTGCCATTGCGAGATTATATCAAGGAAAATATTACAGGAGGGAAAGCACCTGTTTTGAAATTGCAAAACAATATCGCTACCTCTAAAAATGTCAATGAACGAATTTCCAAAGGTGTCATAGATCGAAAACAACAATGGGATGCTGATGTGGAATTTAGAAAAGATATTAAAGAGACTTTGGGCGAACAAGCTGTCAAGTCAAATGTCCAAGTGGACAACCTAGTGGTGAATCTATTATCGACTTACGATAAGATTACGTATAAAAAGCAAACTGAATTAAGTCAAGGACTGTCATTTGTTTCTTTATTAAAAAGACAAGTTACGTCACTCTTTTCGAAAAAAGATAATGCGCAAAAATGGTTGGATGATTTGGTCGTTAGTTTTGACCAAGAGTTAAACTCGGAACTTAAAAGCAAACTCAACGATGGAGTAGTGGACATTGCAGATAGTATTCAACAGATGGGAAAGATGATTGATTTAAAAATTCAAAGCAGTCATACGATTCTAAAAAATAATCATGACATCTTTAGTGATATAGCGGAACGTAGGAGTAATGTTTTAGTTGATTTGCAAAAAACATTTTCCAACTTTATGTCGAAGTCTGAGAATTTTACAGACAAAGAATTATTTGCTGGCAATGAAAATTTAGTGCCTAATCTCGCTACAGGAAGTGGAATTGCTGCGGTCGGAATTATACTTTCTACTTTTTTGAGTGGAATGGTTGCGGATGTTACGGGAGGAATTTTGACGACAGTAGGATTGCTATTTGCAGGGGTGAGTGTCGGTAAGAAAAGAAGGCAAGTGCTTGGTAGTTTTAAAGAAGCGATTGCTAAAGGTAGACTTCGCCTTGAAAATGAAGTAACTGAAAAATTGAAAAATTACATTTCTAATATCAAAGAAAAAATTGATGCTAACTTCCATGAGTTCGATGACCTTATCGAATCGGAAGATAAACAAATTCAAAATCTCCAAGCTCAACATCAGTCTATCGAAGAGCGTTTGGATAAATTGGAAAAAATAGTAGAATAGGGATGGAATCTACCTTTGTCGGCAGACAGGCACGGATGCCGCGGATTTTAGCGGATTTTGACGAGCGAGTTTGTATGGATTTTTTACGATTGGACTTGTATGGATTTGAGGAATAAGCTTGTTTAGATTTTTATAAATAGAAAAAAAACAAACTCGCTCGTCAGATCCAAACAAAACAGATCGAAAAAAAATCATACAAGTCCGCTCGTCAAAATCCGCTAAAATCCGCTCAATCCGCGGCATCCGTGCCTGTCTGCCGACAAAGGTAGATTCCATCCCAAGCCCCAATCAATTTTTAACCCACTTCTAACCCATCTTTAATTCTCATTTAACTGGCTTTTAATTTTTGGTCCCCAAATTTGTATCAGGTTCTTGAAAGAAAATAATATAATTTATTTTGTACAACCAGTAAGACCAATGAGAACAGATTTCTCAACAAGAACCTTCTTAATAGTTGTACTAACCAAAAACCAGAATTATTATGCAAAATTTAGTTGTAGAGCACATTAACGGATTAGCAATCAACGGAACAGTTGACATTGTAGAATCTAATCCATCAATTCAACCATTTCCAGTTAACACATATCCAACTGGAAATCTTCAACACATCAGATGCGATCAAGACTTTCAATTTGATTTCGATTGGACTCAAACAGGATGGATAGGTTGTGTCTTATGTGGAAAGTATAAGATAGAAGTTTGTTTTGAACAATGGAATGATGGTGAGTTTTCACCAACTCCAAATGGTGTAGCGGTAACTACTCAACATGGACATACAGTTAATTACACAGCAAGTATTCCTTTTAGAGCGAATAGTGTACCTCCAGGGGTATATGGAATAGTAGCATGTATCACACTTTGTGATGAAATGGGAAATCCAATGCCAGTAGCAGGATTCGTAGACTTAGGTAAAGTGAAGTTTTACGATTACAAAGGATGTTAACTTTTTGACTGGTTTTTGTACGAGAGTACAAATCTTTCGATAGGCTTTTTAGTGAAGCTGAATCTAGAGGGACTGTGTAAACAGTTCCTCTTTTTTTAATTTACGGAAGTAGTAAACAGTAACGGATCTTTTTCGAATCGAGGAGCTTGTACTCCATGATGAATAATATTATCATCGCCGCCTGATGTTTTCATCTTTCCAGTTTTGTAATTGATTTGCCGAACATAGTCGCAATGTGGGCAAATAAAAATCATCCAATCTCCTTCCTTATGACTATTACATTCATGTGAAGTTTTTTGAGAATCGGGTAGGTTAAAATTAATCATTGTTGTTAGGTTTTAAATTTATAAAAAATAGAATAAGACAATAAATACAATTGCAATAAAACAATAATATCACATTTTATGCATTTAGTTATACGAATAAATATATATCAAGTTAAAAAATAATATGAATATTTTTAACAAATTAAAATAAATCATAAAGTATTGTCGTTGTATAATTATATAACAATAAAAGCTATATCAACTAAACCTAAAATCCTTCCTAAAAAGTTAAGACTTTCAACCATCACTCGTTAAGTAATGGTCAAAAAATAACTTCCCGTTTTACGTCGATTATTTTGTCCTTATTTTTTTCTTTAAAATCAGTCATAGTATCAACAATACTCCTTCTCTTAAAGAAAATCTAAGAACAAAATAATTCGCCCTAAAATCGAGAACTTATTCTTTGGCCATTACTAAGACGTTTCCAAAAAGTATTTTAATCATCATGATGTGATATTATGAGCTTGCTGGCTTATTGTATCATTCTAAATCTTACAACTTATAATGTATCTAAGTGTATTCGATTATAATATGTACTATAAGGTGTTGTAAATCAACGAATTATGACTTGATATTGTTTTTGAAAATTATGAACAGACTAAAACGAAACCAAAATGAAACATCCAAAAATTATTATTATCGGTTCTATTTTTAAAGAAGAAATTAAAAAGATTCAAGTAGCTAACCATGTTTTTGAAATTATAAAGTTGTCTACCCAAGATGATTTTTTAGCTGCTTCAAAAAATGAAGACGTTCTATTTTTAGCATTAAAAGACTATGCTGAAAATGTTGAAGTCGTGACCAAAGTAGTCAACGTACTTCCCAATTTGCCCATCATTTTACTTCCGTGTAACTATTGTTATGAAAAATCAAAAGTATGGTTTCATAATATCATATTCGGAATAGTGAAATCAAAATCACATGTAGATTTTACAATTTTAAGAGAAAAAGAGTTAGAAGGAATAAAAGGAAAAGGCGCAGATATAAGAATCAATTTCTTTGGAGAGTTACAAATCAAGTCATCTAAAGATGAAGTACTTTCTCTCAATGGAAGTTTGATAACTAACTTAACAGCGTATCTTTTTTATAAACATAAAAAGAGAATTCATCAAGATCAATTGATTGGAATGTTTTGGGATGGCTATGAAAAAGATAATGCGAAGGGAAGTTTGCGAGTGCATATTTTTAATTTAAAAAAACAACTTAAAGAAAAATTAAAAATAAAAAAAGCGATAAAAAATGAAGCTGGATTTTATTCCTTTAGCTCTGAGTTAACTATTCAAACTGATGTAGATGTTTTTTTAGAAAATTATAACAATGGTCTTACGCAACAAAGAAAAGGAAATCGAGAAGAAGCTATTTTCTTTTTTCAAAATGCAATAGAAACTTATAAAGGTGATTTTATGGAAGGCTTCTTACAGGAGGATTGGTTTCTTTTTGAGAGAAGAAAATGGAAAGAGAAATATTTAGAGATTTTGTTTTTATTGGCGACTTGGAAGTTGGAGGAAAAAGATTTTAGTAGTGCGAAACATTTTTGTCATTTGATTTTAGAAAAAGAAAAAAGCTACGAAGTAGCTCATGGAGTATTGATTCAAATTTTTATTGAACAAGGGCAACGTGGGAAAGCGATTCGTCAATATAAAATATATGAGCAGGTTTTGGAAAAGGAATTTGGAGTGAAGCCTTCGGTAGAGATAAAAGGCTTATTGGGAGATGTGGCTTCTGTATAGGGTAGATTGTAGATAAGAGTAAAAAAAGAATCTCGTCCAAATGTCATTTATAGTTACTAAATGAAGCTATGGATATTATACAGTCTTGATTTTTTTGTAACTTTTTTCATCAGGAAAAAAGTTAAGTTAGAGGATTAAACTTGCGTTATTAAATAAGTGTTAGAGTTTTTGAGGATATTTATTTTTAATGATAACTTTGGCGTTAGAAAATTAATTTAATATTATTAAATGAACAAACCATACATCATAGGAATCACAGGCGGAAGCGGAAGCGGAAAGACCACTTTCATCAATGAATTAAAATCTTCATTTACAAAAGAAGAAATTTGTTTTGTATCACAAGACGAATATTACCTGACTATAGATTTTCAAAAAAAGGATAAGCAAGGCATCGAGAATTTTGACAGACCAAGTTCTATCAAAAAAAAAGAATTTACTCGTGATATAAAAAAACTCATTGAAGGTGGGACGATTACGATGAATGAATATACTTATAACAATAAAAATGCAAAGCCTAAAATTATCACTTTTGAACCTGCACCAATTATCATCATCGAAGGTATTTTTGTTTTTCATTATAAAAAAATAAAAAAACTGATGGACTTAAAAGTCTTTATTGATGCTAAGGAAAATCTAAAAGTCATTCGTAGAATTACTCGTGATAAAGTGGAAAGAAATTATCCACTCGATGATGTGTTATATCGTTATCAAAATCATATCCTTCCTGCTTTTGAAAAATACATTTTGCCTTATCGAGATACTTCTGATATTGTGATTAACAATAATAAATCGTTTGATAATGGCTTAATGATTTTTAAAGGGTTTTTAAAAAATAAATTAGCGGAGCTAAAAACTCCTAAGTCGTAAGTACCTAAGTGGTTCTCTATGCAACAATCTTGTTTAGCTATTTCACAGAGTTACACAGAGAATGAATCACAGAGTTGCACAGAGATTCTCGATACTTAAGAGATAAAGAGATTTGTATATGAAATTTTAGGACTCGTAGATATTATAGTTTTTTTTAAGCGAAAGCCAATAATTTTAAATTAAATGTAATTTTGCATTTCATTTTAATAAACTAATAAACTTAAACTTGATAAAAATGAAAATTCTAAAAATCTTAGTTGTATTATTTTTTCCTTGCTTTTTACTTTTTTCATGCGAAGGAACGCCTGCGGAAAATAATGCAAAAATTGATAAAACCGTTGAAGGAACTAAAGATATTCTTGATTTGCTTGGCGACAAAGCGAAGGATGTCTTAAATGATAAAGAGCTTCAAGGTCAACTAAAAGATATTCTTAAAGATGTGGAAGGTGAAGGTGCTGACCTCGCTAAAATCCTTAAAGAGAAAGGTGGCGATTGGGAAGCAAAAATCGAAGAGCTTAAAAATGATCCTAAGTTCAAAGAGAAAATTAAATCTCTTGGTGATGATGGAAAAGATATTTTAAAGAAGTTGGAAGGAATTGTTGAGGAGGCTGGGAAGAAGGAATAGGAACATTCGAGCATTCGAATTTCGTCCCGTTTTAAAACGGGATTACAAATTGACTTGTTATGTCTTACTTCGTAAGCGTTTTATTTTAAATTTAAATGGGAAACCCAAATATTCAGAATGAATATTTGGGTTTCTTTTTTTATTTTATAACAATACACTTACGAAGTAAGTATAAGTCAACTCGTCAAAAATCAAAACTAAAAAAATCAAATAAACTTCCCATCTTCCATAACAAGTCGTCGGTCACTCATCGCAGCCAATTCTTCATTATGTGTCACGATAATAAAAGTTTGTTGAAAATCTTTTTTCAAATCAAAAAGCAATTGATGTAATTCCTGCGAAGAAGCAGAATCCAAATTACCCGAAGGTTCATCTGCAAATACAACTGACGGCTGATTCATCAACGCTCTTGCAACAGCCACTCGTTGTTGTTCGCCACCTGAGAGTTGAGTCGGTTTATGAGTCAGTCGGTGGGAGAGACCGAGGTAATCTAATAATTCTTTAGCTCGTTTTTCAGCAACGTCTTTATTTGTCTTTTGTATAAATGCAGGAATGCAAACATTTTCTACCGCAGTAAACTCAGGTAGCAAATGATGAAACTGAAAAATAAAACCAATATTGGTATTTCTAAATTGAGCCAATTGTTTGGTAGAAAGCTTATTAATATTTTGATCATTAATCGTGATATTACCATTGTCGGCATTATCGAGCGTACCTAATATATGTAGTAGGGTACTTTTGCCCGCACCCGATTTACCTACAATACTTACCAATTCCCCTTTTTTGATTTCAATATCTACACCTTTTAGTACGTGGACATTGCCATAGGATTTTTCAATATTCGTTGCTTTTACCATTAATTATATTTTGGGTCAAAAATAGGAAAGAAACTGTAAAACGGAAAAATCTTAAGATTCAATACTATTTATTAATAAAATAAATCAAAATTTTTACAAATAAGAATATTGAAATGAAATTTTAAATACTACCAATAAACTATATGTTTATTTTGAATATCTAAATATTAATCATTTAAACCAATTTATATTTTGTTTTTGATGGTTTTTCAAACGATCTATCTTCTCTATACTTAAAACAATTAGCAAAAATTTTTATTCTATGTAGGGGGCACTCAAAAAATTAGTGTCTTTAATATTGTAAAGTAGCTTAGGCTATCAAAACAACACCTACCAACACAATTTCGAAAACTGATAAAATTTATTCTTATAAAAAGTTACGACTTTCAACAATTGAACTGTATTAATTTTAAGAATAAACCAAAAACTGATTTTACTAAACTCTACTTCTATTAAAAAAAATACGTTATGGTTAATAATTCAAAAACAGCATTTCTAGAAGTGTTTCCTTTATTTGAGACACTTACTCCTGAAGAAAAAATGAGGCTATCCCAAATGGTCGAAGTAAAAGTAAAACCAAGATATAGTTATATCTATCTTCCTGGTGAAACTTCGGATAAAATTTTCTTTCTATCAAAAGGTACGGTGAAGATTGGTACTCACTCTAAAGATGGAAAAGAAATTATTAAATCAGTATTACATCCAACTGCTATGTTTGGTGAGATGGGAATTGTGGGAGAAGAAGAGCGCCAAGATTTTGCAAGAGCGATGGGTAAGGAAGTACATTACTGTGTACTAAAGGTAGAAGACTTCCGTCGATTGATGCGATCGAATCATCAGTTGTCTATCAAAATTTTGATGTTGATTGGAGAGAGATTGCGTCGGGCTGAAAACCGATTAGAATCACTTATATTTAAAGATGCTCGAACTCGAATTATTGACTTCTTAAAAGATGCAGCAGATAGAAGAGGTAGAAGAGTTGGTTTTGAAATGTTGGTTAAACATTCTTTGACTCAGCAAGACATCGCAAACTTGACAGGTACTTCTCGTCAAACTGTTACCTCTGTCCTGAATGAACTCCGTAAATCAAATTTAATTTATTTTAATCGTAAGAGTATACTGATTCGAGATATGGAAAAATTGACTTAATGTCAATTTCAATTTCAATTTTAAACTCGAACTTATAAGATAGTTTTTTTATAAAAAAGTTTTGGTTTTTAATAATTAGTTTTTAACCTTTTGGTTTATACCAAGAAAAATGTGAGAGTAGTAATAGCCATTCCTGGAGAGGAGTGGCTATTCTTTTTTTTATAAAATATAGAACAGAAATTTTATATTCAGTTTCTTTTTTCTCTCAACAAAGTGGTCCCTTTTCTTCTCTTCAAAATTAAATAGAATTAATCTTATCCTCCGTCTCCGTCAACTTCTCATTTAGTTTTTTTCTACCTACAAAAATCATCACAAGATTCAAGATACCTAAAGGTATCGCTGCATAAACTAAATACTTAATCCACGGATAACTATCCATAAAAAAATAAAGTAGCAACAAAGTCAATGTCCATCTGATACAAAAGGTAATCAACTTCCGCTTAAAAAAACGATCAGTAGAAGTTCGTATATCATTTATATTTTCATTTAAGTCGGAAGTGAAATCAGCGAAGTCTTCTTCTTCAGAAAAGTCTTCTTGGAAATTTTCTTTTGACATGATTTAAGTTTTATTGGGTTGAAAAATTGTTAGATGATTTTCTAATTAAAATTATATGTACGACCGTTAACCGTCTATCGGTCAACCGAACAAACTAATTTTCCTTATCATAATTAATAACACCCATTACCGTTTGTTGATTAATTCGAGAAGCAACAGGGTAAGCATATATTTTATTATAAATTTGTTGAATCGGTAATTCCGCTTCCATTGCCAAAGTCAATTCCTGCATCAACTCCCCAGCATTAGGTGCAATAATACTTCCTCCTAAAATCTTTCTTTCCTTATTCCAAAAAGTTTTAGGCGTAAGAAACAAAGTGATTTTTCCATAAGTATATTCATCTACAATTGCCCGATCATCTTTACTGAAATCTTGATCTTGTCTCCAATATTCAATTCCATTTTCTTTTAAATATTCCTCGGTTCTACCAAAAGTTGCAATTTCAGGTTGAGTAAAAGTTACCCAAGAAAGATATTTAGCATCGTGTTTTTTATCAAAGTTACTTTGGAAATTATGTCTTAATAACCGAGTGTGCATTTCCGCACCATGAGAAAATTGATACATACCAGCAGCGTCTCCAGAAAAGTAAACTCGTTTATTCGTAGAGCGTAAATAATCATCCAATAGAGGTCGTCCTCTCTCTGTTAATTCAATTCCTCCTTTCTCTAATTCTAAATCTTCTAAATTTAAAACTCGACCAATCGCAATCAAGACTGCATCAAATTCTAAACTTGTTTTTCCAGATTCTTTATTTTCTATAAGTGCAGTATTCGAGTCGGTAAATTCTAATAAGTTGGTATTATTTAAAACATTTATTCCTTCCTTCTCAAATTGCTGCGTCAACACTTCGCTATAATCTTCCCGTTCTTTTCCTAATATACGGCTACCTCGATTCACCAAAGTTACTTGCGAACCAAAGCGTTGAAAAACTTGTGCCATCTCACAACCTATCGCACCACCACCAACGACCAATAAACGATCAGGCAATGTTTCCATTTCATAAAATAAATTTTCGTTAGTAAATACTTTTACTTGATCAATTCCTTTGAATGGAATATGTCTAGGTCTTGAACCTGTAGCCACAATAATACGATCCGAAGTAAAATGTTCCTCACCAACTTGCAAGGTCTTATCATCTAAAAAAGAAGCTACTCCAATTTTTAAATCGACACCTTGAGAACGAATATAATCTGCACTTTCATGCGCTCGAATAACTGCTTGCTTGTCATGAACATAAGCGAGAATTTTTTTCATATCTGCTTTGCCATTTACCTCCAACCCAAATTGCTGCGCCTTCTTTGCGCCATGAAAACTTTTGGCTAAATGAATAAGCGCCTTACTTGGCACACATCCAAAATTCAAACAATCACCTCCAATGTGAGCTTCTGCTTTATCAATCAATAAAGGATTCCATCCATTTCCTTGCGCCATTCCTAACGCGCCCAATCCTGCGGAACCGCCTCCAATAATAATGATGTCGTATTCTTTAGTTTGCATGTTGTTTTATTTTATAAAATGAAAATAGGAATGTAAATTATTCGCATTCCTAAGTGTAAATGCTGAAATACAAAACTAATAAAAGCAGTCTTAAATTAAAACTTCGTTTCCTTAAAATAATAACAACAACAACACAGTAAACAAAGCAATCAAATCTATTTGTTCTAAATGCTACATACTTATAATTCCGTACTAGTGCAGAAACAAAAACAAACAAAATTTAGAGTCCAATTTAGAAAGCAATTATTAATTTTTCATTTTAAATTATTAATTGCGACTTGTCGCCATATTTTATATTTTGAGTTATATTTGCTAAAAACAAATCAAAACGATGGCTAAAAAGAAAAACAAAAATTTAAAAAAATCAACTCAATCAAAAGCTAAATCTACCTCATCTTCTAAGAGTTCATTATCTAAATATTTACCACTTGCATTAATCGCAACTGTGATTGGATTTTTGTTATATGCTAATACCTTTCAACATGAATGGGCGTTAGATGATTTTTCAGTCATCAAAGAAAATTGGGTAACGCAACAAGGATTCGGAGGAATAGGAACACACCTGACGCACAGTTATCGACATGGATATGGAACAGGATTCGGAACATTATATCGACCATTATCGCCTGTGATGTTTGCGATGGAGTGGGGGATGTTTCCTGACAATCCAAGTTTTATGCATTTTGTAAATGTATTGTTTTATGCGTTGACAGGATTTGTGATGTTTTTTACTTTAGCCAGAGTTTTGAAAAATTATAATATCTTTTTACCGTTTGCAGCGACAGTACTTTTTATGGCGCATCCGTTGCATACAGAATCGGTTGCCAATATCAAAGGTCGAGATGATATCATGGGATTGTTTTTTGTTTTGTTAGCGATATATTGGTTGTGGGAATATTTAAGAAAAGCAGATGTGAAATGGTTTGCGTTGTCTTTGATAAGTTTCTTTTTAGGAGTTTTGTCCAAAGAAAGTTCCGTAACATTTGTAGCAGTCATTCCTTTGATGATGTATCTTTTTACCAAAACTGATATTGCGAAAATCGGAAAATTGACAAGCGGATATTTAATATTATCCTTACTGTTTATATTTATCAGAGCGCAAGTTTTAGGTGGAGGAACATTTGATATAGATCCATCGCCGCTTGATAATGTACTAGAATCTGCCAACGGATTTATGGAACAAAAGGCAACGGCATTTAGTATTTTAGGAACTTATTCTAAGTTGCTGTTTTTGCCTCATCCTTTAGTTTGTGATGCAGGTTATAACCAAATGCCAATTACAACTTTTGCAGATTGGAGAGCGATTTTGTCATTAGTGGTTCATGGAGGATTAGGGATTTTTGCATTGTTGAATTTATCGAAAAGAAAAATATTGAGCTTTTCGATTTTGTTCTATATTCTTACTTTTTCGATCACTTCCAATATTGTATTTAACATCGGAACAGCTTATGCGGAGCGGTTGTTATATGTACCTGTTTTAGGATTTGCATTAGCGGTGAGTTATGGTCTTTTAAAATTATTAAAATTAGAAGAAGGTCGAGATTCTAAATTTTCACTAAGTAGTTTTTTTAATAAAAATAAAATTGCAATTGCATTGTTAGCAATTGTGACTGTTGCGTTTTCTTTTAAAACGATTGATAGAAATGGCGCGTGGAAAGATAGTTTTACACTTTATGATACTGATGCAACTACTTCTCCTGAATGTGCGAAATTACAATATCATTATGGTTTGGAATTGTCTAAACGTGGGCAAGAGTTGCAAGGCGAAGAGCAAGGTGCTATGATGAATAAAGCGAGAGAAACATTTGAAAAAGCAGTTGCCATTTATCCAAAATATCATGATGCTTATTCTCAATTAGGACTTTGGCATTATCGACTAAGTGCGACGAATTCTGCGCAAAGAGTTGAACTAAGAGAAAAGGCAATCGAGTATTACAATAAAGGAATTGAATACAAACCTAACAACGCAAGAGCTTACAACAACTTAGGAATTATTTATTTTGAAAAAGGAAATGAAGCGCAAGCGCAAGGCAATGCTGCGGTCGCTAAAGCGAATTTAGATAAAGCAAAAGAGGTCTATGAAAAAGCAGTAAAATATAATCCTCGTTATGTGGATGCGTTGCGAAATTTAGGAGTCGTGTATGCTTTACGAAAACAGTTTCCACAAGCGATTAATTATTTTGAAAAAGGATTGCAATATGCAACGACGAAGGAACAGAAGGATGTTTTGAATCAATATTTAAATAGTGCGAGGCAAGGGAAGTAAAAGAGGAATTGAAAATTGAAAATTAAAAATGGAAAATTGTCTTCTCGATAATTTTCCATTTTTAATTTTCAATTCCCCATCAATTCCTTCTTCCCAAAGTGCAATAATTCCTCTCCCTTCAATTGAAAAAGTCCTCCCGAAAAACCAACCCAAAGCGTTCCATTATTATCCTCTAAAATACTTTGCACACAATTA
>JALZVK010000428.1 GCA_023301005.1 Saprospiraceae bacterium
GTTCAAAAATGAAGTGGTAAAAAGAGGTCGTAAAATCGGAGCATAATCTTCCTGACTTTTATCATAAGAAACATCCGAATTGATATTCGGATAATAATTATAAATTTTTGGTAACTCCACTCGATGTTCATCAGCTGCAAAAAATCCAAATGGATTATTCTTTCCTACTTTGACTTTTAAAAAAGTACTCATTGGAAAATATCCATAAAACCGCTCTCCTACTTTTACACCTTCATGCTTTGATTCGACCACATCTGCAAATCCCCAAACTGGAATAATCCCATAAGGTTCTTCTGCTGGAAAAAACTTCCAATATCCAATCGTATGTCCAACTACTCCGTAGGTAATATTGTTAGTTGTAAATGCATATTTATCAATTTGTAACAATACATCTCCATTTTCCAATTCTGGTTTTGGAGTCTCTGTAAGTTGAATTTTATTTAACTCTTTTTTATGAACGAGTAAGGAGTTATTCATTTTTATTTCTGTTTTAAATTAGAAATTGCTTTTAACTCAATTGCGACGAGTATCATTATAATTATTATTTCTCCTACAAAAAACACTACACCTAAAGTGGTTAATTTATCAAAATTAAAATACATCATCCCTAATGATAGTATACAATAAAAAGTATTTGCAGTTGCAATGATTTGCAAATAAGGTCGCCAATTTTTAGTCAATCTGACGTAACATAATAATGAGTAAAGAAAATAAATAGCAGCAGGTATCGATAAAATATAAAGTGTTTTTTGTGGCATCCCAAATGTGCTTTCAAGATTCGCCAACACTAAACTTAGTAAGATGGTAGTCACCAATGCGCCTATGCTATCTAGTAAAAATAACTGCTTTGGATTTGTGGTAATATCGTTTATGATATTTTGTAAGTTCATTGTTATTCAAATAGCAACGTAATAAACTCTCCTACACAGGCAGGTTTATCGACACCTTCTATTTCCACTTCACAACCCCAAAAAATCTTAGCGCCGTTGTCTCCGTAATCTTCTACATTATTAATTTTTCCATTTAATCGCAACTTACTGTTGACCGCTACAGGATGAGGAAATCGAACTTTATTTAATCCATAATTCACGCCCATTTTACCACTCTTAACTAGAATAGCATCTTCCAACATTTTTGACAATAATGATACTGACATAAAACCATGTGCAATCGGTTGTTTAAATGGAGATTCTTTTTTTGCTCTTTCCACATCCACATGAATCCATTGAAAATCTAAAGTTGCTCTTGCAAATGCATTTATCATTTCTTGTGAGACAGTTATCCATTCGCCTTGCGGAAGTGGTTGGTTCACCATTTCTTTTAGTGCTTCTATGTTTGCTACTTCTAGTTTCATTATTCTTATTTTATAACAGTAACTATTTTATTATTTTTTCAAAAATCAAAATCTCATCTTGCTTCAATCTTAATTTTTTTCCTCCCATTTCATATAAACTATATTCTGCTTCAAAAAAACTAATTTTTCTTTGTTGCTGAGAAATGCCTTCAAAGAATGAATCTATCAATTTAATTATTTCCTTTTGCTTATCAGATTCAATTACATTAAATATTTTAATCGAAAATGGATAACTAATACCGCCACTTTTAATGTGGAAAAAATCTGAAGTATCTAAATCTGATTCTTTTAATTTTCGAATCTTAAAATAATCAATAAGAATTTCTCTAAGCTCTTCGATTTCAATATTGTCCTTATGCATCAACGTGTTATCAAATGGCTCAAACGGTAATTTTTTATTATCCTTTCTAGCATCATTGAGTTGTACAAATTTTATACATTCAATACATTTGCATCTCCTATCCAAGTTGTCATAAATGGGACCGAGTATTTTTTCAAGTTTGAGATATTCTTCGTCTGGCAATTTTAGGTATTCATGGGAAGTTAACTTTTGGAAGTTCTCAACATTATTTCTTTTATAGCAATCAATACAAATCTTAGTTGCATAACCAGATAATTCTTCCATAACTGGAAGATTATTATTTTCAAATTCCTCCCAAAGATGCTCACACATTTCCCAAAAAAATTGCCTTCCGTGAATAGGGCATATAATTACTCCCATTGCTTTTAATTTAATTGATTACTACCAACTACATTTTTACCCACATGTTATAACAATCTTCCCACGTACTTTTCGATTCATCATTTCCTCCAATGCTTTTGGTGCATCAGCCAAAGGATATTCACCATGTAAATGTGGTTTTAATTTTCCTTCCGTATACCATTGCATAAGCTCCATAATGTTTCCGATATTTTCATTTGGAAACTTAGTAGCGAATGCGCCCCAAAAAACGCCAACGATTTGACAACCTTTTAGCAAGGCTAAATTCAATGGAATTTTAGGAATATCACCTGCCGCAAAACCTACCACTAAGAACCTTCCTTCCCAAGCTGTCGCTCTCAAAGCTGCCTCTGAAAAATTCCCACCTACAGGATCGTAAACGACATCAGCACCTTTTCCATCTGTCAATTCTTTGATTCTCTTTTTTAAATCTTCGGTCGTATAGTTGATCGTTTCGTCTGCTCCGTACTCTTTGCAAAGTGCTAATTTTTCATCGGTCGAAGCAGCAGCTATTACTTTTGCGCCCATCAATTTTCCTAACTCTACCGCTGCCAAACCAACTCCACCTGATGCGCCTAAAACTAAAAGTGTTTCTCCTTCTTTTAATTTCGCTCTATTCTTCAATGCATAATGCGAAGTTCCATAAGCCATCATAAACGATGCAGCAATTGGAAAATCCATGTTTGGTGGTTTTGGAAAACAAGACCTTCCATCCATGACAACTTCTTCTGCAAATCCGCCATTCATCACAAAACCAAATACTTCATCGCCAGGTTTGACATGCTTAATTCCTTCGCCAACTTCTTTGACAATTCCAGCTACATCACTCCCAGGTGTAAATGGCAATTCAGGTTTGAATTGATATAATCCTTGGATGATTAAGGTATCTGGAAAATTGACTCCGCATGCTTTGACTTCTACTAGAACTTGCTTCGCCTTCGGCTTCGGGCTTTCTATTTCTTTTAAAATTAAATCTGATGGAGGTCCGAATTTTTCGCAAACTATTGCTTTCATTAATTTAATTTTGATTAATCAATTTTGAATGTAAAATTTAGAAGGAAAAATTTAGAAGGAAAAATTTTCTAACTATAGCAAAAGTTTTCCCCCGCTCTGGGTTAGCTTTTGAAAAAAATTGTAAAGCAAAAAAGGGTTAAGGAGTGGATTGTTTTTTCCCACCCCCCAGCCCCCGCCAGCGGGGGAGAAAATTGTGCTAAATAAAACAATTGAAAATTGAAAATAAAAAATTGAAAGTTCACTCGACAATTTTCAATTTTTCATTTTCAATTTCTCATTACACTTTCGCTGTTTCTAAAACTTTTAGAATTAACTTTCCCTTTTTATCACCATTGAAAAGTCTTTCGAAAGTAGGAAAGAAATTTTCTATTCCTTCGTAAATATCTTCTTTGCTTTTAAGTTTTCCTTGCGCCATCCATGTTCCCATATTCATTGCAGCTTCTCTATAATCTTTTGCGTAATCCATCACGACCATTCCTTGCATCGTTGCTCGATTTACTAAAAGAGAAAGGTAATTACTTGGACCATTAATTTTGTCCGTATTATTATATTGAGAAATCGCTCCGCAAATAACTATTCTTGCATGCATTCTAATATTCGCCAAAGCTGCATCCAATATATCACCACCTACATTATCAAAATATACATCAACTCCTTCTGGACAATGTTTTTTGATTCCTTTAAATACACTTTCGTTTTTGTAATCAATAGCTCCGTCGTAACCTAATTCGTCAACAAGGTATTTACATTTTTCAGCACCACCTGCAATTCCTACTACTCGACAACCTTTGATTTTTGCAACTTGTCCAACTACACTTCCAACTGCTCCTGCTGCTCCCGAAACTAAAACGACATCGCCTTCTTTGATTTTTCCTACTTCCGTAATTCCAAAATAAGCAGTCATCCCTGGCATTCCTAATGTACCTATATATGTAGGCATAGGTGCCAAACTTGTATCGACTGGATAGTATCCACTTCCATCGGTTACATTATATTGTTGCACACCTCCCCAACCTGTCAACACATCTCCAACTTTATATTTAGGATGATTATTCGCTTTGATAACTTCGCCGATAGAACCTGCTCGCATCACATCTCCGATTTGTACTGGAGGAATATAAGATCGAACATTGTTCATCCAACCTCGCATCGCAGGGTCGAGTGAGATATAATGATTTTGAATTAAAACTTCTCCTTCCTTCAATTCAGGAATAGGATTCGATTCCAAATTCCAAGTGTCTGCCTCAGGCATTCCTACTGGACGTTTTACTAATTTAAGTTGCTTATTCATGTCTTACTTATTTATTTCTTATATAAATTCTGTTTTTTAAGTCAGATAAAAGTTGAAAATATTACTTCCTTCGGTCGCTTATATTTTCAACTTTTAACTGACAAGAGAATTTATCTAAGAACTATTTTTTTAAAAAATTAAACGGATTTTAGATAATAGATTTTTTTTTGGTTGACGGCTGTCGGTAGACGGTCGCCCCTACTATTTTATTTTGAATAAATTATTTTTTCTTAGCAGCTAACATTGCTTTGAACATTTGCATTTTCATTCTTACCTCAGGACTCCACCAAACTTTTAATGCTTCTTCCAATTCTTCTTCAGCGCTTTCTTTCATATTCTTATCAATAGTGTCCCACAATTTTCTTCTCAACTTTGCTTTTGTATTGAGTAAAATATTAGGGTCAGCTAATAGATATTGTTCCATTCGTTTTTCAGCTCTTGGTAATACTTCTTCCATCGGAACAACTTCATCAACTAATCCACTTGCCAATGCTTCCTGATTATTTAATAACTTACCTGCCATGATAAATTTGTAAGCATTGCTCTCTCCTACCCAAAGTGAATAGCCCGCAATTAGATTGTTAGAAATTTGCACATTGACGGCAACTTCATTTAATCCTAATGAATATTTTTCACCTTCTGCCATCACTCTGTGGTCAGCTGCGATCGCTATTACCGTTCCTCCTGCTGGAGAATGTCCTGTTACTGCACATATTAAAGGTTTAGGAAATTTGGTTAATTCCACATACATCGATCCGAAAGCGATAAAGAATTCTCGCATTTTTTCTTCATCGTATTCATATAATTCTATTAAATCTAATCCTGCGGAAAATACGCCTGGAAGTCCTATGAGTATTGCGCCTTTGACGGAATCGTCTTCTTGTAGGTTTTTAAATGTAGTTCTGATTTCTTGAACCATTTGGTAGTTAATCGCATTAACTTTAGGTCGGTTCATCTGAACAATTACGTATTCTTTCTTTTGTGTTATTTCTAAATATTGCATGGGTTAAATGTAGTGATTTTTGTAAGGTGGAAGGTATAACAAGTTTAATAAACTTATATTCGTTGTACTACTTAGTTGTAAAAGTTTACAAAAAAAACAAAGTTTTGGGTTCTAAGTTAGAAGGCAATTATTAATTCTTTCATTTTAACTCATGTTAGGCAATTTATACAAACTTAATCCTCTAACTTAACTTTTTTCCTGATGAAAAAAGTTGAGTCAGAGGGCTTTAAATATTTGCGTAACATCAGATTTTAATTATTAATTGCGTCTTGCAGCTATATGTCTTGGTTTTCTATGTATGTTTTTGTTTTCTATGTAGATATAGAATTTATATCAAAAACTTAAGTAATTTCGTTATAGATTCTATTACAACTCAGCATACTCAAAATGAATATAAACTTCAACGGTAAAATATTTCCCTCCGACCAACCTATCTTAAGTTCCAATAATCGAGCGTTCCTTTATGGTGATGCTCTTTTTGAAACGCTAAGAATGTCGGAGGGAAATATTCGTTTTTTAGATTTCCATATCGAAAGACTATTGAAAGGTTTAGTTTATTTTAAATATAAAATTCCCAAAAAGTACACTTCCAATTTTTTTAAAAAAGAAATAAAAAAAATTGCCGAAGGCAATGCAAGAATTCGACTTACAGTTTTTCGATCTGATGGTGGATTATATACGCCTAAAAATAATCGTCCTCAATTTTTGATTACCACTTCTCCCCTCGCCTCACCTAATTTTCAATTAAATAAGAAAGGTCTTTCCATTGGGATATTTAAAGATATAAAACTGCCTTGTACTCCTATTTCGAATTTAAAAACTTGTAATAGCTTACCTTATATACAAGCTGGTTTATATAAAAAAGACAATCGACTTGATGATTGTTTATTACTAAATGAAAAAGGAAGAGTAGCAGAAGCAAGTAGTTCTAATATTTTTTTATTGAAAAAAAATAAATTAATAACTCCTTCTTTATCAGAAGGTTGTATAGCTGGAACAATGCGAAAAGCTATTATCCAAATCGCTCAACAAAAAGGAGAAATTCTTTTTCAGGAAAAAACCTTAACTTTGAATGCGCTAAACCAAGCGGATGAAATTTGGTTGACAAATGCCATTCAAGGAATTAGATGGATTAGTCAAATCAATTCAAATCAAATTCTCCCCTCGCCAAAAATAGCATCTACATTTATTAGAAAACTTAATTTATAACAACTTAAATTTCACTTATGAAAAAAGCTTATTTTTCAATTGCATTTGCAATTTGTATCCTTATGTTATCATCTTTTATTTTTTCAGACCATCCAACTTCTTCAAATCATAACAATGCTTTTACAAGTATTGATGATAATAAGTTCTACTATGTTTTGGACAATAGATATAAAGGTGGTTCTGATGCTTTTCTAGAATTATTTGAACAGAAAATTAAATACCCTAATGATGCTTTAGAAAATTGTAGAGTTGGGATGTCTAAGGTCAATTTGAAAGTTGATAAAGATGGAAACATGACTTATGAATTATCTAACCCTCTTGGATTCGGTATAGACAAAGCAGTCTCAGATTTCATGGATTTAACTAAATCTGAATGGAAAGCTTGGAATCGTGCTTCAGAATTAGATTTGACTATTGGTTTTTCTATTGTTAATTCTTCGGATTCTTATTATCCTCATGAGGCGGATTTGGTTATCAAAAGAAGACCTACTTACAAATGGTCAACAGGTGATATGTTTTGCGCAAGCGATGAATCTAATACAAAGAAAATTAATAAGTTGATGAAGAAAAAGAAATATGCGAAAGCGTTACCTTATATAGAAGAGATGTTACGAAGGTATCCTGATAATGAGGAGTATAAAGGATTTTTGGCTACTGCGAAGTAAGAGCTTGTTGGGGAATAGTTTCCTTATTATAGCAAAAACCCGTAGCACAGTTTGGAACTGTGCTACGGGTTTTGCTTTTTATGGATATAGTGTTGAGAATGAAATAATCTCGACAGCTTCGCCCCACATATACATACTCATTCCTTCTTTTGCTTTTTTTATAACAATACTTACACGGGCACCTTCGGTTTTTAATTGGTTGGGCATTTCTATTGGGCGATACTCTTTTCCATTATCACCAATAACTCCCCAAAATCCACCGCTTAAAGTTTGATAAACTACTTTTCCTTGAATTCTTTTAGCCATGATTCTTTTAGTTATTATGGTTCTTAAATAAATACTGTGGATTTTAAATTTGAGTTTTTATATTTAACACATAGGCACATAGAACAAATAGTTTTTCTTATTTTTTTCGGAGAAAAAACGCTATGTGTTAGTATGTGACTATGTGTTAAAATAAGATTGAATATCACTTTCACTAAATTTGTCTAAGAACAGTTATTATTTATAAAATCCTTCAAGACTCTCTCTCAATCAATTTCTTTATCGTTTCATTTAAATTGTAAATCAATTGATTTTGCTTACCGATAACACTTTGTAATTGTCGAACTTCATCACGAACCATATTTTGGATATTAGCAGGTGACGGAAGGAACGGACTAATCTTAGCTCGCACATACCAAATCTCTCTGATGTCTCCTATCGGAACTTTGTAAGGTTCATAAAAATTATTATCAGAACGTAACTCCAAATGTTTCTCCTCTTTCAATTTATTAAACACTCGTTTGACCACTACATCGCCACGCGTAACAATTACATATACATAATTATCCTTAATTGAATTTTCCCAAAGCAACGGTTCTAAAAAACTACAAACCACTTTGTCACCTTCAAATAAAGTCGGTTCCATACTATCACCCGACACATCAAAACTTCGATGTGTTCCTACTTTATATTTGTAATCAGGTAAGGTAAAACTCGGTAGGTCTTGTACAAATGTCGGACTCGACAACTCGCCTGCATAACCCGCTTGCGCTGGAATCGGAACATGAACGATGCGTTCATCTTCTTGCCCATTCGTCACGATGGTCAGCACTCGAAATGACTTATGGTCTTCCTCCGTCATAAACATCGGACCATCGCCCGTATAGACATATACAGGATTGATTTGATATTTTTCAATCGACTTACGCAGTAACTCGATGGTTACATCACGTCGCCCTTTTAATATTTCACTCAGACTTTGTGGTAAATATTCTAATGATAAAGCAAATTGGCGGCTGCTTTTAATTCGCTTTTCTTCTTTTAGTTTATCATGACATTTGATAAATCTTTGGGTAACTACGCTATTCATTTTATGATTCACTTTTAGTTGATTGTGGTTTCAAAGATAAACATTTTGTGAATACTTTGTAAGTTAAGTTGATTTTTTTATTCAAAAAAGTTACAAATATGGATAAGGTGTCAATTAATTGTGAATTATTAGAGTTGATTCAGTTGACGGTCTGTGCGTTCAGTCAACTTAATTTGGAATTCTAAGTAGACTCATCTTTATTGATTTTTTTCACTCTTTTATAATGTATTTAAAATCCGTCGCATGGTTTGAAACTGTGCGACGGATTTTTCTATAACAACATATTTTCAAAACGAAAAATTTTAAAATGAAATATCAACTACAATTTTCACTTCTACTTCTCGCACTATTTTTATTAAATAGTTGCGAACAACCCAACTCCAACACACAACAAAAAGAAATTTCTATAACAAGAGATTCTATTCCATTTGAAGTTTCAACAGCCAACAATATCTTATTTAATGCTCACCAATTTTGTTTCGATAAAATCTGTACTGATAATATTCCTGTACAACTTATTTCTACGCCAAATCCTGCAAGATTTAAAATACATTTTTTAGGTAATGAATTTTTAAAAAGATTCAATACGGTATTCGATTTCCAAAATGATTATGTTTATTTAAAACCGAACTCTTTAATATCTTTACCTTATGCTGATGCTTCTTAATTTTTTATCATATATTCTATTGGAGCCCTGGTCATTAAAGATTTTAGAATTATAACATTATACTTACAAACTAAGTAAATAAATCGATTGTTCTAAAATATGTTACTGAGTGAAATGAAAAATTTGAGTAAATATTATCCGTGGCACGGTTTGTAATCGTGCTACGGTTTTTAGGTATATAGATAAAGTTGTGAAGGATAATTATTAATAATTTCATTATTAATTTTTCATTAATCTCCCTACCTTCACTTCAAACAAAACGAACCACACATGCAAAGATTTAAAGCGCTCGATGTCTTTAGAGGGATGACGATTTTCTTAATGATAATTGTCAATACTCCAGGAACTTGGAGTTCTGTATATACTCCTTTTCTACATGCACCTTGGCATGGATTTACACCTACCGATTTAGTTTTTCCATCATTTTTATTTGCAGTAGGAAATGCATTTGCATTTGTCAAAAGTCGTTGGGAAGGAAAGCAACTTAGTGATGTTTTTGGAAAAATATTTAAACGTACTTTTCTGATATTTCTGATAGGTTATTTACTCTCTTGGTTTCCATTTGTACGATGGAATGAGGTAGGTGAGATGTACTTCAAAAGCATTGGTACGACTAGAATCTTTGGCGTTTTACAACGAATTGCTTTATGTTATTTTGCAGGAGCGATTCTTATTTTCTTTTTTAATAAACGACAATTAATCATTGCTTCAGGAATCATCTTATTTGGATATTGGGCGATGATGGTTGGCTTTGGTGATTTGACTTTGGAGGGCAATGCAGCACGTACTTTGGACAGGTGGTTATTGGGTGATAATCACTTATACGGAGGGGAAGGAATGCCATTTGATCCAGAAGGAATATTGAGTACTTTGCCTGCTATCGTAAATGTAATTGGCGGTTATTTAGTCGGTCATTATATTATCATGGGAAAGGAATTGAGCTACGAAAAAATCGCCAAAATTTTCATGTACGGTTGTGTCTTGATGGGACTTTCTTATGTTTGGGATTTAGGATTTCCAATCAATAAAAAAATATGGACAAGCTCTTACGTATTGTTGACGATAGGAATTGATATGGTGATTATTGGCACATTGATGTACTTTATAGATTTTAAACCTAAGCCTGTTAGCTTCAAATTCTTTGAAGTGTTTGGTAAAAATTCTTTGTTCATTTATATCCTTTCTAGCTTTCTAACTAAGGTGATGATTTATGTAAAAATAGGTGATGCTTCCCTTTATGGATTTGCTTATCAAAATGGATTTCGATGGATGGGTGATTATCTTGGATCGTTTATTTTTGCTTTTACATTTATGTTGATTTGTTGGAGCATTGGGAAGATTCTGGATAATAGAAAAATTTATATAAAGGTATAATGCTTTCCTATTTACCATTTAAAAAAATAACATAATGAATAGAGAATGAATTTAAGTACCGTGTAAATTAAATTCTTTCAAATTTTGATGAGTTTATTTTGAAATCTGGCGAGGCATTTTTTGAAGCCATAGCTGTAGCTATGGCAGAGAAAAATAACGAAATCCAGATTTTAAAATAAGCCATCAAAAATGAAAGTTAATTAGTTTACACGGTATTAAGTTCATTCTCTATTCATTATATCACGATAAATAAATATTAAAAAAACTCTTTCAATGAAAATCAAATTACTTTTTTTACTTCTTGTAAGTATATTGTTATCATCTTGCTTTAGAGAGATGAACGAAGAAGATGTTAAAGATGCCATCCTATCAGGTAACGGTAACAAATTACATAAAGCATTTTATAAACCACACAGAATCGAAGTAGATAAATTATCTAAAGTCGTTAAAGATTATAGTAAAAATATTAAAGCTAAAAATCTCAAAGCTATTCCTTACCGAGATGAAGTCGAAACTAGAAAAAGAAAAAGGTTCGGCTATTTATTTGTCGATGAAGACGAACAACTCCACTACTCTATCACATTTAAATATACGGAAATGAAGGACGGAGAATGGTTGGTCAACTTTATGGATTTTCGTGCTGCGGAGGATGATATTGCAAGTATCAAATTTCCTGGGCGACTTCCTCTTCGAGGTGTTCGTTTACCAAAGATGAAAAGACCTACTGCTAGTCATATTGATAGTTTAAAAAAAGAAGGACCAATTATAATCAATGGTATTAAAATTTTCCATAATAATACGGTTTACAAAAACTATGTGGAATCCTATGGTGATGAGTATAAAAGTTTGATTCGTTTTAATTTTGGAAATAAAAAAATCAAAGATAATATCGGAAATATTCTTTCCAACTTAAGTACTAGAGTAGATCTCAACGAATATACTTTTGCTTATTATGAATCGTATGCTCAACCAAGTATCTACATCGGTGCTGATAGAAATTTTTCAAAGGAAGTAAAATCTGCTATGAAAAAATCTATCAACGAAATCCTCGATACTGAGGTAAAAATAAAACGTAATAAAAAGAATTATTCCAAAATTCAATCTATGGATGTCGGCGGAACTAATAGTGAAGTGAAAGTTAGAATCGGAGGTTGGTGGTAGTTTTTTTTTGTGTTTAAGTGTATAGGTGTATGAGTGTATATGTTGTCGAATATTCTTGTATGTTTTTTGAATAAGGGAAATAGGGAAGACGGATTTGAGAAGTTTGAAGTTTTTACGAATTTACTTCTTCTACGATTTTTCAGAACATTCGAACATTCGAATTTTGAAGTATTGACGAATTAACTTGTTTTACGATTTATCTTTTCTTACTTCGTAAGTGAGATCGGAAGAGCA
>JALZVK010000429.1 GCA_023301005.1 Saprospiraceae bacterium
ACAAAATTAAGTCTTGATTTTTTTGCAACTTTTTTCATCAAGGAAAAAAGTTGAGTCAGAGGACTTTAAATATTTGCATAAAAACAGTTATTAAAACAACGTTTACTAAACTTTGGAAGTTTAGTAAACGTCATTTCTTAATTCAACAAATTACCAACCTACTTTCTGTTCCTCTTTCTTAATCGTCAATACTTCATCACTCATCAATACTTCTGACAAGTAAGTGGTTTTTGATAATTCATATTTAAAGAAAAATTTCATAGCATGAACTTTACTTTCGTAAAATTCATCGGTATAAGTTTTATCTCCTTTTACTAAATCTGTTTTTGCAGCAGTCGCCATATCCAACCATAACCACGCCATTACAATGTTAGAAAAGAACTCCATAAATAAATTAGCATCAGCGGTATATCTTTCATAATCGCCTTGCTTCGCAAATACCATTAAGTGCATCATCACTTTTTGCATCAATTTCATTCTCTCTTCTAACTGTGTCGCGTAAGGTCTTAACTCCTCATAATTAGCAGCAGTTTGAATAGATTGCATCATTTCAGCAGCTAATAATTCAACTGCTTTTCCATTTTGCATCGTTACTTTTCGAGCTAACAAATCTAAAGATTGAATTCCAGTCGTACCTTCATAGATAGGGAAAATTCGAATATCTCTATGGTACTGTTGTAATATAAATTCAGTTGTATAACCGTAACCACCCAATACTTGAAGTCCATTAGAAACTGCAACGCCTCCCATTTCCGAAGGGTAAGTTTTAACTAAAGGTGTCAATAATTCTAAAAGCAAATTATATCTATCTCTTTCATTTTTATCTTTAACCGTTTTCACTAAATCGGCATATCGAGAAGTCAATAAAGTCAAACTCAACGAACCTTCCGCTACTACTTTTTGCAATAATAACATTCTTCTTACATCTGCATGTTCGATAATCAAACTTGGTTTTTGATTGATTTCTTTTTTACCTGTACTATTCAATCTTCTACCTTGAGGTCTTTCTTGCGCATATTGTAACGAAGCTTGGTAAGCTGCCATTGAGATTGCTGCCGCACCACGACCTACTGCAATCCGAGCACCATTCATCATCATAAACATATACTTCAATCCTTTATTCGCTTCGCCTACTAACCAACCTTTGGTATCATCATTTTCTCCAAAAATCAAATGTGTAGTACAGTAACCACGTTGTCCTAATTTCTGAAAATCACCAGCCGTAATTACATTGTTATAAACTAACGAACCATCTTCTTGAATTCTATTTTTAGGAACGATAAAAAGTGAGATACCTTTTGTACCTGCTGGCGCACCTTCTATTCTTCCTAAGAATAAGTGTACAAAATTATCGCTGTACTCATGGTCTCCACCTGATATAAAAATCTTCTGTCCTTTTATTTTATAAGAACCATCTTCTTGCAAAACTGCACTTGCAGTAATATCAGAAAGTGAGCTTCCTGCTTGTGGTTCTGTCAGACACATTGTTCCGCCCCATTCACCTGAAAGCATTTTCGGTAAGTACTTCGCCTTCAATTCATCGTTTGCAAAATGTGCTACCAACTCCGCCGCGCCTAATGTCAATCCTGTATAACCTGGCAAATGATTATTGGCAGCATCCATAATATAACCTAATGAAGTTCCAACCATTCCTGGTAATTGCATTCCTCCATCTTCATAACTAAACATACTTGCTATCACTCCCATTTCTCCACCTTTTTCCATCATCACTTTTACCTGTGGGTGAACGATAATTTTTCCATCTTCATAATAAGCAGCTTGCTCATCTACTTCTTTGAAATAAGGATAGAGTTCTTTGTCTGAAAAATCTTTTATGGAATCAAGGAAAATTTGAACGGAATCTTTGTCGTGGTCAGCGTAGTACTCTTGATCTAAAACTGATTGGAGGTCATGAACATTGTACAATAAATATTTCAATGTGTCCATGTCCATGTATTTCTTAGCCATAACTTCTAGTTTTTTTTTCTTAAATTAATTCTTCTTTTTTACTCTACTCGTTGAATTTTATATGTCGTCCCTCTGGGACTTTTTTGCTTAAATTATTACTTACATTTTCTACCAATATTTCGACCCTCTGGGACTTTCAAAAGTAAATAAGTCCCAGAGGGACGGAATATCGGTAGATATAATATCTAAGATTATGATTTCGAGTTCCAGAGGAACGGCATATAAAAATCATCAGGAAGAGTATTTCTTTTAGTTAAATAAAAGAATTTTTTTAAGAATGATTTTTTAAAATAATTTGAATAAACAAATCAAATATTATTTTAAATGATATTCATTAAACATGTTTAAGAAGAGTGTTGAGTGATGAGTTATAGTTGAGTGATGAGAGATGAGTGAGACGAGTTACTTTGTTTTCTAATTTGAGAGTAGCTTCGCTACGTTTTTATTTTTTTTTAAATAGAAAACATTCATTGTATTTCTTTGAGAATAAAATTGCATGAACGACCGTCAGCCGTCAACCGTTGTTCGTCTGCCGAATAAACTACTTTGGGACAACCTGCCAACTGAAGTTGGCGGTTACTGAAAAGACATAAAAGTATTTGAATTCCACTACCCCAAACTCAATCGTTTTCTAATCTTAGAAAGTCCTACAGGAGTTAA
>JALZVK010000430.1 GCA_023301005.1 Saprospiraceae bacterium
GTACTTATGTATGCTGTTCTCTGTTATAAATCAAATAGAATAAGAATACTATAAAGCAATATAGATTCAAAATACTATCTTGAATTTTCAAAATAATAAGGGAATAGGCATAAGTTTATACCTATAATTCAGTAAAGTTTAGAGGATTCTGTTGGATTAGGTTGTAAAAAAAAGATAGGTTAGTTAGGAAAGATTAAGTTTTATAAGTGTTCCATAGTTAACCATAGTTGTTTGTAATATGTAAAATTATCAAATATCATGCCTATTGTTATATGTGGAGGAGATTAATGCACGAAAATTTTTACAATAATAATACAGTTGCAAGTTAAGTTAAAATGAAATTAAAATCCACTTTGTTTACCTTTGTTTTTCAATTTTTTAGAAAATAATAAATATCCGTAAGGATAAACATAGTTTAAATAGATATAATAAATATGGCAAGACGTCGTCCAGAAGTATTAGAAGAAGATAAGAATAGAAAAATGAATGGTGAAAGTCTTCGTGAAGCATTGAAGATTTTCGAATTTGTTAGTCCTTATCGTTGGTCATTGATTGGCGGACTAGTATTGTTATTTGTGAGCAGTATGGTGTTTATGTTGTTTCCATTTTTGATAGGTAAGATGATGGATATTGCAAGTGGAAAAGGATTTTATGAGTTGAGTTTAAATGATATTTTTTGGTTGATGTTTGCAGTTTTATTAGCGCAAGGAGTCGTCTCTTATTTTAGAGTTTTATTATTTGCAAGATTAAGTGAAAAAGGAATTGCTGACCTTCGAGTTGCGCTCTATGAAAAACTGGTTACGCTTCCAATTACATTTTACGAAAAAAATAGAGTAGGGGAATTGATGAGTAGATTGACTGCTGATGTAGAAAGATTGTACAATGCTTTTTCGATTACGATTGCTGAATTTTTAAGACAAATATTATTGCTTTTAGCAGGACTAATATTTCTTGGAACACAAACGCCACAGTTGGCATTGATCATGTTATTGACATTTCCAGTAGCCGTAATTTTAGGGATGTTTTTTGGTAAATGGATTAGAAATTTATCTAAAGAGCGTCAACAGTCTTTAGCAGATACTAATGTTATTCTAAATGAAACGATGCAATCCATCAGCGTAGTAAAAGGTTTTTCAAATGAATTATTTGAAACGATTCGTTATGGAAAATCAAATGATAAAATGGTGAAAATCGCATTGAAGTTTGCACAAGGTCGAGCGGTCTTTGCTACATTTATTGTAACGATTTTATTTGGCGCACTCATCTTTGTTATTTACGAAGGAGCAGTTTTGATTCAAGAAGATAAAATGACATCTGGAGATTTAGTCATGTTTACATTTGTTACTGCAATTATTGGAGGTTCGATTGCTGGGTTAGGAAATTTCTATACTGAACTTTTAGGAGCGATGGGAGCAACTGAACGGATTCGAGAAATCTTAGCGATGGAGAGTGAAGTGGATGCGCATGACCCAATTTTAAATCAAGAATTAAAAAGATTGAATGGAAATATAGAATATGAAAACGTTCACTTTAATTATCCAACACGGGAAGATATTGAAGTGATGAAAGGAATTTCATTTCAAATAAAAGCAGGTCAAAAAGTTGCCTTAGTCGGTCCGAGTGGTTCTGGTAAATCTACTATCATGCAATTGCTTTTACGATTTTATAAAATTAAAAGTGGAGATATAAAGGTAGATGGAAAAAGTGTTTTTGATTATAATATTTCTGCATTTAGAAAAAACTTTGCTATCGTTCCTCAAGAGGTTATTCTATTTGGTGGAACGATTAGAGAAAATATTTCTTACGGAAAACCTGAAGCAACGGAAGAAGAAATTATCGAAGCTGCAAAGCAATCCAACTCATGGGAGTTTATTAAAAAATTCCCTGACCAATTAGATACTGTAGTAGGAGATAGAGGTATTAAACTTTCGGGAGGGCAACGACAACGTGTGGCAATTGCGAGAGGAATTTTAAAAGATCCTTCTATATTATTATTGGATGAAGCTACTTCTTCGTTGGATGCAGAATCTGAAAAAGTAGTTCAAGATGCTTTGAATAAATTAATGGAAGGTCGTACTTCGATTATCATTGCGCATCGTTTGGCAACTGTTCGAGATGTCGATTGTATCTATGTAATTGATGGAGGAAAAATTATCGAACAAGGTACACACGAGGAACTTTTTGCAATTGAAAATGGAGCTTATGCAGGTTTAGCAAAATTACAATTTGAGGCTATATAGTTTGAGTTAGTTTTTAAAATAAATATCTATTTCAAATAAAACTTATAAATCATGTCTGGCATTCCTACTCCTTTTGGTGGGCAAAATAGAGAGAAATTATCCAAGCAAGAATACCTTGGTGGAATTCTGGGTGTAATTATCGTCTTTGGAACAATCGTTTTATATGCATTTGAAATTAAATATTTCCATAACACTTTCGAGGTAAGTGGATTAGTATATAAAGCATTAGGATTAGGATTTTTAGTTGGAGCAACTGTCTCTTATTTTTTCTCAAAAAGATATAATGACTTGTTGGATAAATTTAAAACTTATGTTTTTTTTATCATGGTTATAATGTTGGTTTTTCCCTTGTTGGCAAGTTTGTCAAATCGACTTTTATCCTTTTCTCAAAAAGAAATAGTCAAAGTAGAGTTACTCGATCAAAGGGTATTTTCACAAAGTAGATTTGGAATGATAAAAGGCCAAGTCAGTAAAGATGGCTATTATATATTTATCCAAAAAGAAAATAAAATCAAAAGATTAAAAATGAAAAATCTCTTTTTTCCTACCGCTAAAAAAGGAGATTTAATTCCGCTTACTTTTAAAAAAGGTTTTTGGGGATATGAGTATTTTATTGAAGAATAAATCTATTGAATTATTTTAGTCGAGGTTCTCCTTCCATTTATCATAAAATAAGGTTTTTCAAAGTATATAGTTTTAGTTTATAAGTATCTAATCACTTATAAAATATAAAGCTATGTACAATAATGGTCAAGAAGCAACCAAAAGGAATCATGCTATGTTACGCAGACCTAGTTATATTAAAACGATGGTAAAGTACCATAAGGATGGATTTGGTATTGCGAATTCAAATGAAAAGTTAACCAAGGAAGAACAGAAAAAAATTGAAACTAGAATGAGAAATGCTGAACGAAAAGGAATATTGAAAGAACTTAGTTTTTTCTTTTTGTTGAGTTGTATTATTGGAGGAGCAATTTATTATCTTTTTTATTTATTTGGTTGAAATCTGATTTTACGTTTTTTGTAGAAAGACAAATTAGTAGTATTCTACCTTTTAGAAAGCATTCGCTTTCCTACTGTTTTTAAAAATGGAGTGGGGTTAAATGATTTGATAATAGACAAATCTGATAATATCGTTCCTTCTTCATCTAGGAATTTAAAAATGGATTCAATGGAATTATGCTTAAACATGGAAGTGAAAATTTCTGAACCTAATTCATTTTTGTTCCATAAAATATCAAGTAGAATCGTATCATACCATTGGTATCTTTTATTAAATAATTGATAAGAAGGAATACGATTTGATTTTAGATTTTCAACAACTTTGTAAGCGTTCTTTTCGCAATTTTTAAATGCGTAACCACTCGAAGGTTTTACCCAACCGCCAGCGGTTCCAATTTTTGTAAGTTGATTGTTATTTTTTTTGTGAAAAGGAAAATCGGTCATTGGAATGACTCCTTTTTCTTTTTCTGTAATCGAGTAATTTTTAAGTTCTAAAAATTCGTCTAAGTATTTTTTTATTTTTAAATCATAAACATTATCGGAGATAATGGCTTGGTCGAAAAGTGTAAATTCAATAATCGCTTCCGTAGGAGAAAATGGTAAAACATAAATAAAACTCGTATGATTTTTCCATTTCAATCTAAAATCCATCATGATGAATTTGTCTACATCAAAAGCAGGCGTTTCGGTTTTTATAAACCAACCTTTGAAATGTTGTAGCAAACGAATATTTGAATCTTCCTTAGAATTAAAGTCTTCATCGACTCTACTATCAAAAATATGAGTAGATGTAAATGTATTGTTATGAGTATAAATAGTTGGAGAAGATTCAGATGGAAATTCTACTTTCTCCACTTCATCATGTACCCAAATAAAATTAGAATGTGAGTTGATTTTCTTTTTTGAAAAAGAATAAAAAGAAGAAGACCTTAAGGTCTTATATCTGTATTTTCCTAAATCAAATTTCTTAGATAAAGTATCACTATGAAATTCTCCAAACTTCCAAGAGTTTTTTAAAATGGAATCAAATTTCCCTTTTTCTTTTTCCCAAAAACTCCAAGTTCTGTCATTGGAATCTTTAAGATCTTTTTCAATGATTAAGATTTTCTTATTCAAAAAGAAATCATCATTTGTCATAGCCATAGCAAGATGCAAGCCTGCTGCACCTGCTCCAATTATAGCATAATCAAAATGTGTGTTTTTCATTGAAGATATTTTATAGTTTAAGAATGAGTAAATCAAAGATAAGTTTAAAAAAGTAGCTTCTAAATTAAGATTTAAATCGGCAATGATTTGTAAAACTTAAATCTGACATTCTGTCATAATTTAAATTGAAAAACCTTATCTTCGCACTCGATTTTATAAAATGTAAACTTAATAAGAGATGTACGATAAAAATCCAACAATTGAGGATTTAAATAAACCATTAGCGGAAAGCATGCAGGGGCAAGTGTTCTTTCAAAAAGAATTTGAAGAAACAGAGGATGGAAAGAAATTCTATATTGAAAGCTATGGTTGTCAAATGAATTTTAGTGATAGCGAAATCGTAGCGTCGATTCTTGCTAAAGAAGGATATGCACCAACTCGTGATGTAATGAAATCAGATTTGATTTTGATAAATACTTGTTCAATTAGAGAGAAAGCTGAGCAGCGAGTGCGTAAACGATTGAGAGAATTTGATAAAATTAAAAGAACTCGACCGGGAACTTTGGTTGGCGTTTTGGGCTGTATGGCTGAGCGATTGAAAAAGAAATTTTTGGAAGAAGAGAAGTTGGTAGATATGGTTGTCGGACCTGATGCTTATCGAGATTTACCAAAATTAGTTGCAGAAGCCGAAGGCGGTCAAAAGAGTGTAAATGTAATACTTTCGAGAGAAGAAACTTATGCAGAAATTAGTCCATTGCGATTAGGTACAAATGGAATAACTGCATTTATTTCTATTATGCGAGGTTGCGATAATATGTGTTCGTTTTGTGTAGTTCCATTTACGAGAGGGCGGGAGCGAAGTAGAAATTTATTTAGCATTATTGCCGAAGCGACTGACTTGGTATCGAAAGGATATAAGGAAGTTACCTTGCTTGGGCAAAATGTAGATTCTTATAAATGGGAAAATCCAGAGACAAAAGAGGTGGTGAATTTTGCCAACTTACTAGAAGCAGTTGCTCAAGTCAATCCAGATTTAAGAGTACGATTTTCGACTTCTCATCCGAAGGATATTACTGATGAAGTTTTACATACGATGAATAAATACGAGAATATATGTAACTATATTCATTTGCCAGTTCAAAGTGGAAACAGTCGAGTTTTAAAATTGATGAACCGAACTTATGATGCGGATTGGTATCGAGAAAGAGTAGAATCAATTTATCGAATCATTCCTGATTGTGCTATTTCATCTGACATTATTACTGGATTTTGTTCGGAGACCGAAGAGGAACATCAGGACACTTTGAAGATGATTGAATTTGTAAAATACTCGATGAGTTATATGTTCTTTTATTCGGAAAGACCTGGAACTTTAGCTGCTCGAAAATATGAAGATGACATTCCTGAGGATGTAAAAAAACGAAGATTAAATGAAGTCGTCTTACTTCAAAATAAAATTTCAAAAGAACTCAATCAAAAAGATTTAGGGAAAATATTTAAGGTATTGATCGAAGGTGATTCGAAGAGAAGTGATAAAGATTTTAAAGGAAGAAATTCTCAAAACAAAATGATTATTTTTCCAAAAGTAGGCGATCACAAACCTGGCGATTATGTACATGTAAAGGTGACAGAATCAACGAGTGCAACATTGAAAGGAGAGATGGTAGTAGTTAGCT
>JALZVK010000431.1 GCA_023301005.1 Saprospiraceae bacterium
TCGTAACAATCTTGTTGTCTCTATTTGCTCTCAGCAATATAATAGCAAGTATAAATAAGACTAATATGATTATAGAAGTAGTTAATAATAAATGAGTATAGTAATAGGAATAGATTTAGGTACGTCAAATTCATGTGTCGCTCACATAGTAAATGGTCAGCCTATAGTTATAAGCGATAAAGAAGGTCGAGATACTATTCCTTCAATCTTTGCTATCTCAGCAACTAATGACCCAATTGTTGGCCACGAGGCAAAAGCACAAGCTAGTACTAATAGGTTAAACACTATATTTGCTGCTAAGAGATTAATCGGCAGGAAATTTAATTCAGAAGAAATTCAACACGCCAGCTCTAAACTTCCGTATAAAATGTTACAAGCTGAAAATGGAGATGCGTGGGTTGAGGTAAATGGGACTGCCATGAGTCCTGAAGAAGTTTCTTCGCAAGTTTTAATCAAGATTAAAGAAGTGGCTGAAGGGTTCTTAAAAGAAGAAGTTAAGAGAGCTGTAATTACAGTTCCAGCTCACTTTAATGACTCACAAAGACAGGCAACAAAGGATGCTGGGAGACTCGCAGGCTTGGATGTTCTAAGAATTATAAACGAGCCAACAGCGGCTGCTCTAGCCTTTGGATTAAACATTGTTGACGGCAAGAATGTTTTAAAAGACGAGATTAAAAAAAGTTTTAAAGATAAGCACAAATCAGACAGAATGATAGCTGTTTTTGATTTAGGTGGCGGCACATTCGATGTCTCAATATTAGAGCTAAGAGATGGTGTTTTTGATGTTAAATCAACTAATGGAGATACATATCTAGGTGGTGAAGACTTCGATATGGCAATTGTTCAATACTTACTAGATGAATTTAAGAAGAAAATGTCCAGAGATGTCTCTCAGGATAAAAAGATACTTCAAAGATTTAAAGATGCCGCAAAAAATGCAAAACATGAACTATCAGTTAAGCCTAAAATAAATATAGAACTACCTTTTGTTAAAGGTCTTGATCACTTCAGTGTTCCTCTTGATAGGAAAAAACTAGAAGAAATTGTAGCTCCAATTCTTAAGAGAATAGAAGCTCCTTGTATGCAAGCACTTGAAGATGCTGGGCTTGCTCCTGAAGATGTGACTGATACTATTTTAGTAGGAGGAATGACTAAAATGCCCGCGGTTAAAAAAGCTGCAAGGTTAATCTTTGGTAAAGAACCACTTGATACAATCGACCCTGATCAAGCTGTAGCCCTTGGAGCTGCAGTCCAAGCAGGTTTGCTACAGGGGTATGTAAAAGGTGTTAGCTTGCTAGATGTTACTAGTTTGAGTCTTGGTATAGAGATTCAAGGTGGTAAGATGCATACTATAGTTCCAAGAAACACAACAATTCCTACTAGAAAAACTGAAGTAGTAACTACCAGTGCTCCAAATCAGCCACAAGTTAGTATTCATGTTCTTCAAGGAGAAGAGGACTTTGCGCCACTTAATAAATCTTTAGGTCGATTTGAGTTAGTTGGTGTTAGGCCTGCTCCAAGAGGTGAGCCTGATATTGCAGTAACTTTTGATATTGATGCTGAAGGTATAGTTAATGTCTCTGCAAAAGATTTAGAAACTGACCAAGAGCAAAAAATCGAAATTATTGCGAACTCTGGTTTAAGTGATTATGAAATTGATAAATTGCTTAAAGAAAAAATGCTTGAAGAAGAACAAAGAAAAAGAGCTGAAGAAAGACACTCAAAACAAACAGTTCAAATTGATCAAGGTGATCAGAATGCTGAATTGAAGAATGTATTGAAAAATGAAATTTTTCTAACTCAAGTAACACTTAATACTGAAGCTACTAAGTTCAAGGGCAGGAAACGAGTGCTTCTAGAAGATGCAATGTCTACTGCCAGAGATATACTCGAGAATTCTCAGGATACTTCAAGGATACAAGAAGTTTTGGATGAATTAAAACAGAAGAAAGAAGCTATGCAGGACTATTTAGAAAGTCTTTGGTAGCGTGTTGCCCAGTGTTGTTTTTTATGGGGCAACCGAGTGCGAGAGCACGAGAGCATTTGTTTGCCGGGGAGAGTTGCACAAACTAAATTTTCAAGTCGTCTAGTATGAGTGAATTTTCTTCCTTAGTCCTAACCTTAGTCTTCGTCCTAGTCTGTCCGTAAAAAAAAAGAAGACTAAGACTAGGACTAGGGTTAAGACTAAGGGGGCTTTTTAGTTCCACTCTTATATTCATTATCTAATTTTGTTAGATCTCCATCATTATGCTATTTTCTGTTCAAATAAACACAACCATATAACCTAAATTTACGGAGAGAAAAAATGGGAAAAGTTTTAATGAAATTGCCTGTTGGGGAAAAAGTTGGGATTGCTTTTTCTGGTGGTCTTGACACTTGTACAGCTCTTGCTTGGATGAAGGAAAAAGGTGCGAAGCCTTATGCTTATACAGCAGATTTGGGTCAGGTTGATGAAAAAGATTTAGATGAAGTTATCGAGAGATCAAAACAATACGGTGCTGAGCAAGGTCGTTTAGTTGATTGTCGTGCACAGTTGGTTCACGAGGGCTTGTCTGCTTTAGCTTGTGGCGCTTTTCATATCTCAAGTGCTGGAAAAAGATATTTTAACACAACACCTCTTGGCAGAGCGGTGACTGGAACAATGCTTGTTAAGGCAATGAAAGAAGATGGTGTTAATATCTGGGGAGACGGCTCAACTTATAAGGGTAATGATATCGAGAGATTTTATCGCTATGGCTTATTAGTTAATCCAAATATTCAAATTTATAAGCCTTGGCTTGATCAAGATTTTGTTACTGAATTAGGTGGCAGACAAGAAATGAGTGAATGGTTGGTTAAAAGAGGGCTTCCTTGGAAAGCTTCAGCTGAGAAAGCTTACTCTACAGATGCAAATATCTGGGGTGCTACACATGAGGCAAAAAGTTTAGAGTTTTTAAATGAAAGTATTCATTTAGTTGAGCCTATCATGGGCGTTAAGTATTGGGACCCTTCAGTTGAGATTAAAGCTGAAGAAGTAAGAGTTAAATTTGTTGAAGGAATGCCTGTTTCTATAAATGGAAAAGAATTCTCTGATGACGTGGCTCTTGTTCAAGAAGCTAATGCAATTGGTGGAAGACATGGTCTTGGAATGTGTGACCAAATAGAGAATAGAATTATCGAAGCTAAATCTCGTGGGATTTATGAAGCTCCAGCAATGGCTCTTTTATCTATCGCTTATGAAAGACTACTGTCAGCTATTCACAATGAAGGAACTCTAGATAATTACTTTGTAATGGGTAGAAAGCTTGGAAGGCTATTGTATGAAGGTAGATGGTTTGATCCTCAAGCCTTAATGCTTAGAGAAAGTCTACAGAAGTGGGTTGCAAAGTTGGTAACTGGTGAAGTTACTATACAGCTTAGAAGAGGAGATGATTATACAATTCTTAATACAGAAGGCCCTAAGCTATCTTACGACCCTGAGCATCTTACAATGGAGAGAAACAAGGAAGAGCACTTTAATCCATTAGATAGAATTGGCCAGCTTACAATGAGAAATCTTGATATTTCCCAGAGTAGAGAAAAGCTACATGATTACTCAAGTGTAGGTGTGCTTAACTTAGAAGGAGCAAAAAAACTAGGCTTGCCTTAGTTTTTAATCTTTAACTTAAATCATAAACTACTAGCTATAATTATAGCTA
>JALZVK010000432.1 GCA_023301005.1 Saprospiraceae bacterium
AAATGGAGATTTTTCAGTTAACTGAAAAATCTCCATTTTTTAATTTTTTTGACAAATTTCTATTCTTAATTAAACAGAAATAAGTCAAATGATTTTTATATATGATTAACCACCAACAAAAAGCGCAGAGATAGATCTGTGCTCATGTGTATTTCTAATTGCTTTTGCAAAAAGTTTAGCAGTTGAAATAACTTCAATTTTATCTGATTGCTGAACTAAAGGAATAGTATCAGAAACAATCAATCGACTTAATTTTGATTTATTTATATTTTCATGTGCTTTACCTGAAAGAACAGGATGTGTAATTAAAGCCTGAACACTTTTTGCACCTTTTTCGATAATGATATCAGCAGCTCGACAAAGTGTACCTGCAGTATCTGCTATATCATCTACTAGTATAACGTCAGCTCCTTCCACATTTCCTATAACTGTCATACCTGCAATTTCGTTAGCACGTTTTCTATACTTATCACAAATCACTAATTCTCTTTGAAAGTGTTTTGCATAAGTTCTTGCTCGCTTTACTCCTCCAACATCAGGTGATGCAAAAATGGTATTAGATAAATCCTGAGTTTCTAAATAGGGAACAAAAATAGCTTCGCTTTTTAGATGATCTACAGGAATATCGAAGAAGCCTTGAATTTGATCAGCATGAAAATCCATGGTCATAATCCGATTGGCACCTGCTGCTTGGATAAGGTTAGCTATTAATTTAGCAGAAATAGGAACTCTAGGTTTATCTTTTCGATCTTGCCTAGCATATCCAAAGTAAGGAATAACAGCTGTGATGTATCCTGCTGAAGCTCGCTTAACAGTATCAATCATTAACAATAACTCCATTAAATTTTCTGATGGTGCAAAGGTAGATTGGATGAGAAAGACATAGCTACCTCGAACAGATTCGTTGATAATGGGTTGCATTTCACCATCACTAAATTTTAATAAGGTTTTATCACCTAAATTAAAACCATAAAAATCGGCGATCTTTTCAGCCAAGTATTCTGATTCGACTCCTGAAAAAAGTTTTACTTCCACGATATGTATTGTTTTGCTCCAAAGGTAAGCAATAAATTCAAAAATGAAATTCATTAATGAACTGATTTACGGGCTGTAATTTTTTTTTTACTTAAAAAGTACATTACTTCGAGTAAAAAAAGAAATGGAATTAATTTCAGAAAATGTAATTGAAGCAATAGCTGAAGAAATTGGTAACTCAGAAGAAAGTTTTAAAGAGGCTACGGTTGAACTAAGTGAAGAGCAACCGACGGTATCAGGATTTATTTTTTCAGAGAATTTTGATTTATTAACTCAAGCAGAAAAAGAATACTTTCTTTTTTTGGTTTTAGTTATTTTTAAATCAATAAAAAAATCAGGAGTTGCTATAGCAACTACAACAGAACAACAACTCGGAAGACACGAAGAATTGAATTGGGAATTACTCAATGAAGTAACTGCTAAAAAATTCAGAGAGCGAATGGATGTTTTTTTTAAAAATTATTTTCAAGAAGATTTATTGTCTTTTGTTGAAGACTCTCTTACAGAAGATGAAGAAGAATTGATTACAAAGGTTGGAAGAGAACCAATGTTCGTTGCTTTAAAATCTATAATTGATAGTTGGTGTGACAACAATTAAAAACAAATGAGAAAACTCTGTTATCTCAAAAATTTGCATAAATAAAAATATCTTTTTAATTTATGTATTCAATCTGTTCTAGATCATGTTCCTCTGAACTTTTCTCCAAAAAACTACGAAACCAAACATTTTTCCATTAATTTCTTACTTTACCCGAAGACAGACACAATGAAACTAGATGCACCAAAACTAAATCTTTTATTATTTTTTCTCTTATTTTATATTTCTGCTGAAGCTCAAATCTTCAAAGTCGAGCCTCTCAATAATGGTATAAATACGCCAAAGTATGACGAGATCTCGCCCGTAGTCAGTATTGATGGTAAGACTATATTCTTTACTCGATCGGCTTATCCATTATTTGATAAGACGCTAAAATTGGAAGGAGAAGATATAGCAACCAAGCTTAACAAAAACGACTATAATAAAAAACTTGCCGAAATTTTTTCTGAAATATCTGGAAAGACAGTTCGAAATGCACAGCGTTCATCATTCAATCAAGATATATGGATGGCGAGAACTGTGTTTGATGATTTTGAATTAATTGTACATCCAAAGTATCCTCTTAATAATGCATTGCCTAATAGTGTGTGTGCGATTACTCCTAATGGAAATGAACTTATCGTCATTAACAGGTTTTCTAAGTTTGGCGGATTGCAAAAAGGTTTTTCAGTTTGTAGAAAAGGATCGGATAAGAAATGGTCATTTCCAGAACCTATAGAAATCAAAAATTATAGCAATGTAAATTCTGATGTAAACTTAGCGATGAGTTCTGATGGAAATACGATGGTGCTTTCAATGCAGGGAAAAGATAGCTATGGAAAAAATGATTTGTATATCTGTTTTAAAACAGGTGTTAATGAATGGAGTGAGCCTCGGAATTTAGGTTCCACAATTAATACTCCTTACAAAGAGATTACTCCTTTCGTTTCTGATGATGGGAAAAAAATATTTTTTGCTTCAAATAGACCTGGAACATTGGGAGGTAACGATATTTTTTATGTGGAAAAAATAGGAGAAGGATGGGATGATTGGACTACACCTGTTCGATTTGTTGAGCCACTAAATTCAGATTCTGATGATAGCCAACCTTATTTTAATTCAGCAACTGGATATATTTATTTTGCTTCTAACAGAAATGGTTCAATGGATATATTCAGAGCGCTGTTGATGCCACCTAATCCGATTTATGTAACTATAAAAGGTAGAATTATTAATTCGCAAACAGGTAGCCTTGAATCTGGAAAAGTATTGTATTCTCCATTAGATGAAGGTCATTTGAAAAATGTATATGTATCGGATGATGGTACTTTTGAGTTGATTGTTCAAAAAGGAAAAGAATTTGAATTGATAGCTGAAAAATCAGGTTTTTCTGGAAAAAAAGATACCATATTATTTAGAAGTGATTATGTTTATTTTAAAGCTCATCAAATGGATTTATATCTTGATCCAATGGCTGTAAATGCGAAAATAGAATTAGATCCTATTTTCTTTGAACAATCAAAAGCTTTAGTACTAGAAGATTCTTATGCTGTGTTAGATGAGTTAGCAGAATTTTTAAAAGAGAATTGGACTATATCAATTCGTATAGAAGGGCATACAGATAATCAAGGAGATAAAAAAGCATTGCAAAAATTATCAGAAGATAGAGCGGAGGCCATCAAAGAATATTTAGTATTTAAAAAATTCATACAACCTCTTCGTATAGAAACAGTCGGCATGGGAGATCAAAAACCAATTAGTAGAAATACAAATGAAAAATTGAGGGCTAAGAATAGAAGAGTGGAAGTTGTGATTACTAAGATTAATGATATTAGTGGAGGTTTAGAAACACGGAGATAAAAATTCAAAGTTTAAAAGAACTTCTAACAGTAAATTTTTACTTTTGTGAAAATTTGAAATCGGTGCTTACTTAAATGTAAGCACCGATTTTTTTATAAACATTTCAGAATGCCATCAGCAATAAAAGCACATATCGCATTATTTTTAGTAGCGCTTATATATGGGGCGAATTACTCTATTGCAAAAATAGTTTTGGATGATGAATATATCCAACCAATTGGATTTGTATTGATGCGAGTGTTGAGTGGAGTAATTTTATTTTGGTTTTTTCATTTACTTTTTGTGAGAGAAAAAGTAGAACGAAAAGATTTTCTTCAATTATTTCTTTGCGGCATCTTTGGAGTTGCCATTAATCAGATGTTTTTTTTTACTGGTTTAAAATATACAACGCCTATCAATGCATCATTGATAATGACTACCACGCCAATTTTGGTCTTATTGATTTCATCGTTTATTATAAAAGAAAAAATCACATCTCAGAAAATGATAGGTATTGCTTTAGGTGCATTTGGAGCAATCATGTTGATCGCTCATGGAAAAGAACTTTCTTTTCAGCAAGACCAACTCTTTGGTGATTTGATGATTTTCATTAATGCGACTTCTTATGGAATCTATTTAGTTTATGTGAAAAAATTAATGATGAAGTATCATCCTATAACAGTTGTTAAATGGGTGTTTACATTCGGGATTATATTTGTCTTTCCTTTTGGTATCGGTGAATTATTGGAAGTCCAATGGTCTAGTTTTACAACAGGAGTTTGGTGGGCGGTAATTTATGTTTTAGTAGCAGTTACTTTTCTAACTTATTGGTTGAATGGTTTTGCTTTAAAAATAGTCAACCCTTCTATCGTCAGTATCTACATTTATTTACAACCCTTGTTAGCAACTTCAATCGCCTTGATGATGATGAAAGATGAACTTACACTAGTTAAGATTGTGGCAGGAATATTCATTTTCTTAGGAGTGTATCTAGTGAGTCGTCCTTCAATTTCCAAAAAATAAAAGCATTACATTTCTCTTCTTATTTAGTTCCTTTGATATATTCCTTAGTAGAAAAGATGCAAAATGTGTGTCACAAATTATGATTTTTTGTAATTTTTATCTTACCTAAATTTAAAATCCTAAAAAAGTATAAAATTGAAAAACGCATTAAATATCTAACAAATGTGTTTCTCTATGAATTAGAGTGTTTTAACAATAAAGTAAAAACAACTATAATTTATTTAATTTTTTAATACGTTGATTATCAATGATTTATACACTTTACAAATAGATTTAATACCAAAAGATATTTCATATTTTTTTTGAAAAAAGTGATTGCTTTTTGATAAAATTTACAATCTTTACAAATAGATACCACTTAAAAAATCAAGAAACTATGAAATATTTTAACGAAGGAAACATATTAAAAAAGCTTATTTTAGAGTATAAGGAGATGTCACAGAAAGGAACGGTATGTTTTTTTGAGGGAACGGCATTTTTAGATATTATGCTTTATTTCGAAAATCAAGGAAATATTGAAGAAGCAATTGAAGTTTGCGATTTGGCATCGACTCAACATTTGTCAACTATGGAGTTTTACTTTCATAAAGGCAGACTTTTGTTAGAGATTGACAAATTGGAAATAGCTTTAGAAAATATAGAAAAAGCATTGTCACTTTCTCCTAATAATCTCGAAGCTAATTTTTTATATGTAGAGATATTAATTGAACTTAAAGATTTCATAAATGTATCAACTCATTTAGATAAGATGAATACAAATTTATCAAAAGATGAAAAATCGCATTTGTATTTTTTACAATCTAAAATGTATGAAAGGAAAGGAGATTTTCCAAATATGTTTTTTTCGCTGAGAGAAGCATTATTGGAAAATTCGGACAATCCAATCATGTTGAATAAGATTTGGTTGGCTGCTGAAATATCTGGACTATATGAAGAGAGTGCGGAATTTCATTTAAAGCTAATTGAAGAGAATCCTTATTCTTATTTAGCGTGGTATAATTTAGGACAAGCTTATTTTTGTTTGGAAAAATATGAAGAGTCAGCAGAAGCATTTGAATATGTATTTATCATCAATAAACAATTTGATATTGCATATAGAGATGGGGCAGAGGCATTAATCATGGCAAACAAATATGATAAAGCCTTAGAAGTATATGAAGAGTTATTGGGAATATGTGAGGCGGATAGTGATGTATATGCTAAGATAGGATTGTGTCAGGAACATTTGGGAGAAAGAGAAATAGCTAAAGTTTATTATTTAAAATCATTGGAAAAAAATGCTTCTAATAGCATGGCACTCTTTAGAATGGGAGAATGTTATATGATAGAAGAGAAATGGTCAGTTGCTATTAAATATTATAACAAAGCTATTAAAGCAGATAGTAATCGAGAAGATTATGTCATTGCAATTGCTCAAGCTTATTCTAAAAATAAAAATACGCAACAAGCGAAAATCTTTTTTGAGAAGGCAACTGAGATGGCTCCTGAATTGACAGAACATTGGACGGCGTATGCTTCATTCTTAATGAAGTTAGGAAATAATGAAGAAGCTTTTTTTATTTTGGATGAAGCGGAAAATTATACTTTAGACACAGAGGTGTTGTATTGTAAAGTCGCTTGTCTTTTTGCAATGAGTAAAAGAAAAGAAGCATTAAAAACATTGACTCAAGCATTACAAAAAAATCCTTCTTTACTAGAATCTTTATTTGTCTTAATTCCTGAATTAGAACAAGATTCGGAAGTCAAAGCATTGATTAAGATTTTTTGTTCATAAATATTTATAAGTAAATTTTAAATAGAAAGCTTGCAAAGTAAATCATTTTGCAAGCTTTTTATTTTTTCATTTTATGAAAAATCTTCTTGGCATATTTTTTGAAAATCGATAGGTTGAATCCCTCCGCTCAACATATACCTATTTATTTAAATAATAACCATGAAAAGAAAATGCTCTAATCACCTTGCCACTTTTGTGCTTCTATTTGTAATAATAAGTTTTATAAGTTCGTGTAGACCAGATCCTTCTCAAGATATTGTAGTTGGAGAATCGAAAAATGAATTTGATGAGTCAGACCAAATGGTTATTGGTGAGGCGATAAGTGATATAATAAATGATCCATTTTATGGATTTGAAGTATTAGATGAATCGGATTATCAAGAATTATATACACATCTTAATGGATTAATGAGTCAAATTGTTAATACTGTTACGGTAGAACGAAGAGAAGATTTTGATTGGAAAATTTCAGTCTTAAAAGATGATAAAGAAGTCAACGCATTTATGGTACCAGGAGGACATCTCTATATTTATTCTGGTTTTTTAAAATATCTACATGGGGAACATGAGCTTGTCGGAATGATAGCACATGAAGTTGCTTATGCAGATTCTGATCTATTGATTAATAGATTAAAGAATGAATTTGGAAGTGCAAATTTGAGCAAGTTGCTTTTTGATACAAATGAAAAAACGCTGATAGCATCAGATATTGCAACGATGTTAAAAGATATAGAATACTCAGAAGGTGAAGTCTTAGATGCAGATTTATTTTGTACAGATATAATCTGTCAATTTGTTTGGGATGGTGATGGAATTTTATCTATTCTGGAAAGAGGTGGGCAAAATGCAGATGCTATTAAATGGCTTGATACTAAACCCGTAAACGAAAATCGACTTACAAAATTAAATGGTTTGATCCATAATCAAACCTCTAATTGTGGAACTCCTGATTCGACTTTTCAACAAAGGTATTTAGATAAGGTTATTTATAATTTACCATAGGAATTAGGAGTATATGTTTTATCAAAAAAAGAGCTTAAGTAGTTAGCCAAAAGAAATCGTGTATTTATAAGGATAAGATTTTTTTGATAGTTTTCTTTAAAAAATCATTGCATACCCTGCGGTATGGTATTATTTTTTAAAGGAAAACCTGCCTGCC
>JALZVK010000433.1 GCA_023301005.1 Saprospiraceae bacterium
AACAACAACAACAACATCGCCTTTTGTTTCCCAAACCGAATTTTTATTTACCCAAAACCGACAACACCATTTAAATACAAAGCTCCTGAGATTTCTCTCAGGAGCTTTTTTATTTTAGAACTTGTTGGGAAATTATATTAGACCTGTTACCCCATGTAACTAGCAGCTTGTCCCATCCAATCATCTTTTTCTATTCGCCCTGGGAAAAATTGAATTGCATCAGTAATTAAACTAATTAATTCACCATCTAGCATACTAACTTGTTCAAAAGTATAAATACCAACATCATTTAATTTCGCTTCAATAAAAGGTCCGATACCTTCTATCTTTTTCAAGTCATCTTTTTCTGAAAGATTAGCTCTTGGAATTTTGTTTCCTAAAGCAGCTCCGATTCTTCCTTTCGCTCGTTCCGCTCTTTCTTGAGGTGACAAATCGCCTGCGTCTTCTTCGTTCACTTCATTTTCATAAGTTGAAGGTGCTTCGTCCACTTGCGTATCACTTAAATCTAAAACAGCTTCTCCTGTTTCAGGATTTGTAACTGTTGAGCCACCTGCGACAACTGCTCCTCCTACTACTGCTCCACCACCTGCAAGAACTGCTGCACTACTTCCCGAAACAGCATCTCTCTCTAATGAAGCAACTTCCTCTTTAAGATTAGCATTTTCTAAAACTAGTCGTTCTAGTTTTTCTTCAATCAATGCAAGTCTATCATTATTTACATCAATAGCTGTTTCTATAGCTTCATCATTAGTAGAAACAACTGGATTGACATTTACATTATCATTAAGTGTTGTTCCCTCTACTTGAGCAGCATAAGCTAAGTTCTCTTGTTGCAATCTATCTAATTGTTCTTTTGCCGATCTTAGCTCTGTCTGATAATGCATACGCTCATTAGTGATGCGATTAAAGTCTTCACTCATTTCATTAAAGCGAACATCTGCTTGTCTTATCTCTTCTTCTTTCTCTTCAAATTGTCCAACTAATGTATCATACTGAGTCCGCAAAGTTTTTAACTCTGTATCTTTGGCTTCCAATTCTTTTTTCAATCTTTTAATCTTTCCTCCTCTTGACCATCTTCCAAACAATAGACCTAACAAAAAGGATATACCTAAGAAGAATAATACAGCAATACTATCTTCCGAATTCCATGCTGTAAAAATATCTGTCCAAAACTCTTTAAATTTTTCCATCATTATGTTTAGTGTTTCTTTTATTCTATTACAAAATTAACACGTCGATTTTTAGCTCGACCTGCTTTTGTTTTATTAGTTGCCAAGGGTTTTTTCTCTCCCATTGTTTTTACCGTTATTTCATTTTCGATTCCTTTATCTGAAACTAAAAAAGCTCTTGCACTTTTTGCCCTTCGTAATCCTAAATCTTTATTATGAGATTTACTTCCTGTTTCATCTGTGTGTCCTATAATAGTTAGTGTCTTTTCAGGTTTTAATTCGAAGAATGTTGCCATAGAATCCGCATATAATAAAAACGCATCTCCTGGTTCGAAAACATCTGAATCACTTTTAAAGTTAGATTCAAAATAAGTCATATTTTCAAATGTGAATTGTGCATCTTCAAATTCAGTATCACTTACATTTAACAAAAGGAAATCAATCGGCTCATCTAATACATCTCCTTCTACCATAGAAGGCTCTAATGAAATTCTATCCTCAGCAATCCCATATTTCTGTAACTCTTTTCTAATAGCATCAGCACGAGCCACTCCTATATTTTCAAATGTACCTGCTGATACATCTTTTTCACTCTCTAAATACTTACCTATAATCTTAAGTTTGGTATCAGTACTATCAAACATATAACCAGCTATCTTTTCTAAGAATTGATAATTGCTAGAGTCTAATGTTGGTTGAGAAATATTAGGTTTGAAATAAAATTGATTATATCCTTGAAGGATATTGTCATCTCCATATTGGAGGGAAAGGTTTTGGAGGCGATTGGGAGTAGCTTCGATTTCTACCTTATCACACAATCCTTTGATTTTGCACACATAGTAATATCGTGCAAAGGATGCCCAAAGTCCAAATATTAAAAGACCAAGTAACAGTCTCATTTTTATACGGTTGTTTTATTTTTTAAAGAAAAATAGTTTTTAAAATTGAGTTTTGAATTTAACTCAAAATCAAAAAATCATAGTTGTTTTCTAACTCGTTACTTATTGAAAATCAATTAGTTAAGTAACTCTATTCTAAATGAATGGCTAAAAATACACTATTCACTTTACAAACCAAAAGAAGAAGATTGTTTTTTAGTGTTAGGTATTTTTCAACATAAAAAGAGGATATAACTGTAAAGTTATATCCTCTTTATTTTTTCTGGATTAAATATATAATTTTAAGCAGGAATCTCTTCAATTACTGCGGAAAGTCCTCGGTCAATCAAAGCATCTTTATGAGGTTTTAATTCACTAAATACAGCTGTCTTTACAATAGCTTTTCCTTTAAAGTGAATTATCATCGCCAATTGTTCTGCTTGCTCTGAACTGTGCTTTAGAATTTCAGTAAAACATTCAATTACCCAATCAAAAGTATTATGATCGTCATTATATACTACTAATTGCGATTGATTGCCTACTTCTTCCAAGACTTCCTCTAAAACTAATACATCTGTTTCTTCTTGAGTGTGAAACTTTATCATATTACTGTAATTATTAATTCGATAAAAATTTACTTTTCAAATATATGACTTTTTTTCCAAAAAAAGCAAATGAATAATCAGAGTTTTCAACGCAATCCAAGACACTTTTAGTTCAAACTTGTCAAAGTTTTTTTAACAGCTTCAAAATTTGGAAGATCTCCAGCAGAATCTAACACTTCGGAATATCGAATAATTCCTTCTTTATCAATTACAAAAGCTGATCGCTTGGAAACGCCTTTCATATCTAAAACAAAATCTTCGTACAATGATCCATACGCACGAGAGACATTTTTGTTGAAGTCTGACAATAATGGGAAGTTATATTTTTCAGCTTTTTTAAATTGTTCTAATGTAAATAATGAGTCAACTGATACTGCTACGACTTCTGCATCTAGGCCTTCATAAGTTGCGATGTCATCTCGCATAGTACAAAGTTCTGTCGTACAAACTCCTGTAAATGCTAAAGGGAAAAATAATAAGACTACATTTTTACCTTTATAATCTTCCAATGACACTTCTGCCTTTTCTGTATTTCTTAAAGTGAAATTGGGCGCTTTGTCCCCTGCTTTAATTTCCATCCTATTTTTATTTTTTTAATGATTAAATATTATCTAAACTTGTGCAAAGATAAAATACTTGTCAACCTTTTTAAAACTCTTAAGAAAAGAAAAAGTTTAAAAAAACTATTGAATGAATCCAACTCAAAAAGCATATTTACAATTACATATAGCTGTTTTATTTTTCGGGTTTACTGCTATTTTAGGAAATGATAAATTGATTTCACTTCCTGCTATTTCGACGGTTTGGTGGAGAGTTTTTTTCACCTCAATTAGTTTATTCTTTTTAATTGGATTTGGAAAAGCGTTACGAGATATTCCTAAAAGATATCTTTGGCAATATATGGTCATTGGTGTTATCGTTGCTTTGCATTGGATTTGTTTTTTTGGATCTGTAAAATTATCAGGGAGTTCATCTGTAACTTTAGTTTGTATGGCGACAGGTGCATTTTTTACTTCGATAATTGAGCCTTTAGTTTTAAAAACAAAATTCCAAACTAAAGAATTACTCTTAGGCGTTTTAGTGATTCCAGGAATGGCATTGGTGGTTGGGAATGTATCTTCCGACATGTGGTTGGGAATTGTAGTTGGATTGTTATCTGCGTTCCTCGCTGCGATTTTTGCGATATGGAATAAGACATTAATCGACAAAGCTGATCCGATGGATATTACTTTTTTGGAAATGAGTAGTGGTTGGTTATTTATCAGTTTGATTTTGCCTTTTATTATTCAGTTCGATGATAGTGTTGCTTTTATGCCTGTCGGTTGGGATTGGGTGTACTTACTTATTTTAGCATTGGGTTGTACCACTTTTGCTTATGTACTTTCTTTAAGAGCTTTAAAATATTTATCTGCTTTTACTTCCAATTTGACTATCAACTTAGAACCTGTATATGGAATTATTATCGCTTACTTTTTTTTGGATGAAAAATTATCCACAGGATTTTATTGGGGCGTTGTTATTATTTTAGGAGCGGTATTTTTGAATCCAATTTTAAATAGTAAAAAAGAAAAAACGTAAATATTTAGAAGCGAAAATAGAGAACAGAGATTAGAGACTTAGAGCATGTCAAAATCAATACTGTAAGGATTCTCTTTTCTCTCAATATAATAGTCTCTTTTCTCTCATCTAAAGATTTACGAAAACAACTTAATTATATCAAGATGAAATATAAAGTCAATTTAGATTTCAAATTCAGATGGTTTTCTTTCCTTCTAGTTTTAATCGGTTTTCTTTTTTCTTTGGAGGGGAAATGTCAAGCTACGATTCTTTCTAAACATTCTGTCGTCTTAGACCTTGGAGGAATAAGTGCTTATGGCAGTCTCAACTATGAGCGATTATTGTTCTCAAAAAATAACAATGTAATTACGGGCAAGGTTGGTTTTTCATCATATCGTTTAAAAGACTTTGAAAGGAAATTTAATCCTGATATGATTTTCCCTTTGAGCGTTCAATATTTAAAAAAAAGAAAAAATCATCATGCAGTTTTTGGGATAGGACAAACGTTGTCGAGTGTAGTAAAAGCTTCTAGAGATTTTAGTAGTACAGTCAGAGAAAACAAATTAAGTGGAAGTTTTATTGTAGGTTATCGTTTTCAAAAAAGAGAGCATCCTTTTTATATTCAAGCTAGTTATTCTCCTATTTTAGAATTTTATAAAACTTGGATACATTGGGGTGGAATAAGTCTTGGTTATAATTTTAGAAAAAATAAAAAAAATAAATCTTGAGAAATTATTTTATAACAATACTCTTACTGATTTCCATTTCAGGATGTAATAGAGATGAAATTGACCTTGGTCAAATCCAAAATTTGAATGGAAATAAAATTACTCCACTCGGTCATGCAGGAATGGGAATAGCTTCTCTTTTCCCTATTAACTCTTTTGAATCTGTAAGCAATGCTATTCATTTGGGTGCAGAAGGTGTTGAGATAGATGTGCAAATGACGAGCGATTCTGTACTTATACTTTATCATGATAGAACGTTGGAGGAGATGACTAATTTGCAAGGTATGATTTATGAAAATGATTGGGCCGATGTGCAAGATGCTATTTATCAAGATCCTATTTTTACATCTTATCATATCGCATCGTTGGATGATCTTTTAGGTAATCTTGAAAATGCCAAAGACTATTATTTCTCTTTAGATTTAAAATTATTTGAACCTAATCATCCTGATAGTTATATCTCTACTTATCTCAATGCTCTGACTGAAATCATAGATCGTTATGATATGGTGGACAATATTTTCATTGAATTTAAAAGAAGAGAATACTTAGAAAAATTTAAAACTCAACGACCTGATTTACAATTATTAGCTTTTTCAAATTTTGAAGATGGATTAAGTTTAGCCAATGAATTTGACCTTTTTGGTTTAGTCGTTAAAAATGATCAAGTCACTAAATCACAAGTTCAACAAGCTCATGATGAAGGTTTTAGAGTAAACATTTTTGGTTTACTTTCCAAAGATGATAATTTAGATGCAATAGAAAAAAATCCAGATTTTTTACAAACTGATAAAGTTAAACACCTTGTCAAGGTTTTAAAATAATAAATT
>JALZVK010000434.1 GCA_023301005.1 Saprospiraceae bacterium
TGGGGAGCGATCAAAACAGGTTATCAATTTAATTTCAGTAGTGATTTTGAAACAAAAAATGAAATTGTACCTGATTTTAATGCTAACCCAACAGGTGCATTATTTTTAAATCTAAGTATCTTTGTTTCACCCCCAAGTAAAGATCAAGAACATACACTTAATTAAGAACATACATACTAATTATCTCAACCATAACAAAACAGAATTATGAAATCAATCAAGCATACTATAATTTTATTATTATTTATTTGCCTGAATTTTTCTCTTCATGGGCAAAAAAAAGATTATAAGCATCAAGTATTTTTATCTGGAAATATATGTGATGCAGTTTCGGATGACGTCTTTTTTACTTCTCTTAAATCTTCTTTGAAAAATACAAAAGAACCATTTACTTTAATCTTAAATGGAGATTTGACTGATGCTAAGTATGGCTCAAAAGAGTGGTCTGCTCAAATGGATAGATTACAATTTTTGATTCATACAGTAGAGGAAATACCACAAGGGAAAATAGTTTTAATTGCTGGTGATCGTGATTGGAAAAAAAGTAAAAAAGGAGGACAGAAACATTTTGGAAAGTTAGAAAAAGATTTAAAGTCATTTATCAAAAAGAATAATTATAAGCGAACAAAATGGGTAAACGAAAAAGGATGTCCCGGTCCAGATGTTTATGATTTGGATGAATCCTTATTATTAGTCACAGCTAATTCTCAATGGTGGAATCATCCATTTGATAAACCACGAGCTGAAGATGGACTTTGTACTGTTATTACAGGAGAAGACTTTGCTGAAGAATTAGAAAGTATAGTGGATGAAAATCAAGATAAGAATATTATAATTGCAGGACATCATCCTTTTGAATCTTTTGGAAATTACGGCGGTCATTTTTCATTCGCCGATCATTTCAAACCGTTTCCTATTATAGGAAGTTTCAAGACTGCTTTCCATCGAAATATCGGAACACCAGAAGATATTGCCAATGAGAATATTTTAGAATATCGAGAAGAATTTCATAATCTTTTCTTTTTTCATAAGAATCTAATCTACGTTTCAGGTCATGAAAAAAATCAACAAATTATTCGTGATGGTGAAAATTATTTAATTAATAGTGGTGCACCAATTAAGGGAGATTATGCTGAATCTCATCCAAAAGCTTTAGTGAGTTCTTCCAAAGCTGGAATTATTGTTTTAAATTATTTTGAGTCGGGAAGAATCGAATCTTCTTTTTGGGATAAAGAGGAGAAGCAATTGATGTCCAATGAGAATCAGACTCTTTTTGTATCTTCTTGTATTGAGGAAAATTTAAATGAGAAAAATATTCCTATTAATTTTGCTTATGCGCCTTGTATTTCTAAAGAGATAGCAACGGCAAAATTAGAGAAAGAATATTCAGATGCCAATGCCATTGCAGGAACAGAATATAAAAGTGGAGCTTGGAAAAAAATGTGGCTTGGTAAGCACTATCGAACTACGTGGACACAACCTATCGAAATACCAACTCTGGATTTAGATAATACTTATGGTGGATTAACTATTTATAAAAAAGGAGGAGGAAGACAAACTACATCTCTAAAATTTAAGGCAGATGATGGTACTCAATACACTTTTAGATCTGTTAACAAAGATCCTTCAAAAGCTTTTAACTATCAATTAAGACCTACTTTTATTACTCCTTTGATGCGAGATCAAACTTCAACTCAAAGTCCTTATGGCGCGATGGCGGTTGCTGCGCTTTTAGATGAAACTGATATTCTTCATGCTACTCCTAAGTTATATGTGTTACCAAATGATCGAAAGCTAGGAGCATTCCAAAAACGGTATGGTAACCTTCTCGGAATGTTGGAAGATAATCCAAGTAAACCAAATGATGCAGGCGAAGTGTTTGGTGGAGCAGATAAAATTTATCAAAGTAATAAACTTTATAAAAAATTATTTGAATCTCGGAAGAATAGAATAGATGAAAAAGAATTTATCAAAGCACGAATTTTTGATATACTAATAGGTGATTGGAGTAAGCATGAAGATAATTGGAAATGGGCAAGATATGACAAAGAAGATGGATATTTTTTCCGACCAATTCCTAGGGATCGAGATCATGCTTTCTCATTACAAGATGGTATTATTCCTTGGTTAGCCAATCGAAGTTGGGGAATTAAAAATATCGAAACATTTAGCTATGAACTCAAGAAAAAAGAATTGAGGAGTTTAATGTATCAAGCTATTTATATGGATCGATTTTTAACGACTTCTGCTTCTCGCCAAGATTGGTTGGCAGCGGCTAAAAGTATTCAGGAAAATATTACTGATGAAGAAATTGATCGAGCAGTTCTAAAAATGCCTCTTGAAATTCAGGATAAATCTGGAAAAACAATTGCTGAAAAATTGAAATCAAGAATTAAGGAATTGGATAAATATGCAGGTTGGTATTATGATTACTTAACTGAATATGTAAATGTCATTGGTTCAAATGATAAAGAGTATTTCGAAATTACTCGAATGGATAATGGTCAAATTAACCTTAAGATTTTTAATAAAAAAAATGGGGCAAGAGGAAAACGACTTTATTACGAAAGAACATTTAATCCAAAAGAAACTAAGGAATTAAGAATCTATGGATTAGGTGGAGATGATGTATTTGATATTAAAGGAGATGGGAAATCAAAAATCACCATTCGAGTTTTAGGAAATTCAGGAGATGATATGTTTAAAGATGAGACAAAATCTTCAAAGACTAAAACGCTACTTTACGATAAAGGAAAAGAGACCAAATTCGAAATCGGAAAAGGAAGTAAAGTTGTCAATCATTGGAATAAAGATGTATATGAATATGATCGAACGGATTTTGATTACAATTGGAATGCTCCAATACTTGGAATGGGATTCAATAGTTTTAATGGTTTTAGTTTGAAATTAGGGACAACATTTGTTCGTCAGAAATTTGGAAAAGAAGACTATGGAAGCATTCACTCGATTTATGCAAGTGCATCAACAGAGCAAAATTTTGCAGCTAATTATACAGCTCGTTTTCGACAAGTTTTTAAAAATTGGGACGTTCCCTTTGAATTAGATATAGCACAACCAGAGTTTAGAAATAATTTTTTCGGAGTTGGAAATAATACAACTAACCTTGATGAATTAGACGCTCAAGACTTTTATCGTTTTACCCGAAATAAAATATCAATAGAAACAGGAATTGGGAAAAAATTTTGGAAAAAAAGTAGCCTTGATTTTTTGATTGGTTATGAAACTAGTAGCTTTGATAATCCAGAGAATTCGATTCTTGATGTTGATACCGTTTTATTTGGTGCTAATGTTGATATTGCCGAAATACCACTTCAAGCAAGTGCTGTAATTGACTTTAGAGATCAAGGCGGATTCCCTTATAATGGAATTTTATGGTTAATGGATTATAGATTTGGAACTATTGTAGATGGCGTTCCTGAAACGACAACTTATGGAATTGCTTCAAGTTCAATTGAATATTATATTTCTACTAAGAACCAAAATCCTATCACTTTAGGATTTCGTTTTGGTGGAGCATATTCTCATGGTGAAGTTCCTTTTTACCATTTACCCAATATTGGAGGAGCTTCTGGTTTGAGAGGATATATTGGTGAGCGATTTACAGGAGAATCAAGCTTGTATTTCAATTCTGAAATTCGGTGGCAATTATTTCATCGCTATACTTCTTTTATTCCATTTAAATTTGGGCTAAAAGCATTTTATGATACGGGAAGAGTTTATTCTGATTTCGATGATGCAAATGGTACAAATTGGCATACAGGTTATGGAGGAGGAATATTTATTGTTCCCATGAATGAAGCTTTAAGCATTTCAATACAAGTTGGATTTTCTGATGAAGAATCATTTTATCCTGTTATTAGTTTCGGTAAAGCATTGTAAATTTAATTACTAGTAAAATTTAAAACGAACAATATGAAAAACATATTAAACCTATTTGTAATTCTATTTTTAGTTTTCATACTTCCTTCTTGCGCCACCTTCAAGGTTCAATACAACCACGAGAATAAAGATTGGAAAGCAAAAAGTGTTGATAATACTTCTTTAAAATTAGAACATACACTTTTTCTCATTGGTGATGCAGGTAATTCAAAAGATGCAAATACTCCTACACCAGCGTTGGCACTTTTACAAAAAAAATTAGCTAAGGCAAATGAGAATAGTCATGTCGTATTTTTGGGAGATAATATTTATCCTTACGGATTGCCTCCAAAAAGTGATCATGAAGATCGCGAAAGTGCTGAAACCAAACTGGATGCGCAGCTTAATATCTTAAAAGATTTCAAAGGAGATCCAATATTTATTGCTGGAAATCATGATTGGATTCGACATGGTTTAAAAGGTGTAAAACGTCAAGAAAAATATATTGAAAAACATCTTAACGCTGGAATCGAAGATGAAGAAGATTGGAAAAATTATTTTTTACCTGACAACGGATGTGGTGGACCAGAGATAATAGAAGTGAATGAAAATCTAGCTTATGTGATTATTGATTCTAATTGGTATCTAAGAGATTGGGATAAAGATGCAGCTATTAATAATGGTTGTGATGCAAAAAATAAAAGAGTATTTGATTTTCTATTTGAAGAATCTTTAAGGAAAAATAGAAATAAAAATGTAGTCGTATTAATGCATCACCCTTTAAATTCTTATGGGCCACATGGTGGGAAATATTCGGCAAAAATGCATTTATTTCCATTGACTGAAATCAATAAAAATCTATATATCCCTTTGCCTGGCTTAGGTACATTAGCTGCGATTGGTAGAGGTACTATTGGAAGTAAACAAGATTTAGCTCATCCTGGATATAGAGCGATGAAGAGATCTTTATTGCTTGGTGCTGGAAAAAATGGACGCTTTATTTTTGCTGCTGGACATGAACATAATTTACAATATATAGAAACGGATCAACATCAATTTATTGTAAGTGGTGCAGGATCTAAAGAGAACCCTGCTAAACTAGGAAAAGGTGCTGAGTTCGTTTACGGAGGTCAAGGTTTTTCCAAATTAGAATTTTATGAAGATGGAACGACTTGGTTAGAATATTGGAGACCTGTTGAGGGAAATGAAAATGGAGAATTAATTTTCCGTAAAAAAATCAGAGATAAATTAGAAATTTACAATCATGAACCTGTAACAGATTTTCCAGAATTTGATCAGAAAAAAGATTCTATAAATACGTTGTTATTGACTCGTAAAGTTAAAGTAGGGACTAAGTTTAGAAATGCTTTTCTGGGGAAACATTTTCGGAAAACATATGTGACCAAGTTTGATTTTGAGGTACTTGACTTATCTACCTATGCAGGTGGATTGACTCCTATCAAACGTGGAGGTGGAGGTCAAACTAACTCCGTCCGATTACAAGATAATCAAGGTCGTCAATATGCATTGCGAGACATGACGAAGGATGCTTCTAGATTAATTCCTTATCCATTTAATCAAATGGATTTAGCAGGTTCGATAGTAGAAGATACTTATCTAGCTACTTTTCCATTTGCACCTTTAGTCATTCCTAAGATGGCAGATGCTGCTAAAGTATATCATACTAATCCTAAATTATTCTATGTTCCAAAGCAACCTGCACTTGGACAATATAATGATGTTTATGGAGGAGCAGTTTATCTTTTTGAAGAACGTCCAACTACAGAGTGGAGAGATAATCCAAGTTTTGGAAATCCAATTAAAGTTTTAAATACTGATAAGCTTGTTTCGAAAATTACCAAAAACAATCATCATAAAGTAGATCAAGAATGGGCATTAAGAACTAGAATGTTTGATATTTTGATTGGTGATTTTGATAGGCATGATGATCAATGGCGTTGGTCATTAGTCAAAGATGAAGATGGAGAAAAATTGTACCGCCCGATACCTAGAGATAGAGATCAACCTTTTTCAAAATACGATGGAATTCTGACTGTAATTGCCAATAATTTTGTTCCGTTTCTACGTTTGCTAAAACCATATAAAGCTAATGTTGGAAATATAAAATGGACAACTTACAATGGACGAATTTTCGACAATTCATTTATTGGAGAAATGGATTGGGAAGATTGGGAACGAGAAACCAAGTACATTCAAGAAAATCTTACCGATGAAATTATAGATGAGGCATTTAAAAATATGCCAGCAGAAGCACAACGACTAGCAGGAAATACCATAAAAGAAATCGTTAAGAAGCGCCGAGATAATATGATGGATATATCTAGAAAATACTACAAATTTTTAGCTAAAGAAGTTGATATCTATGGAACGGACAAAAAAGAATTATTTGAAATTACTAGAATGAAGAATGGTGATGTAGATGTAAAAGTATATGATTCAAATAAAAAAGGAGACAAACAAAAATTAGTTTATCATCGTTTATTTTTAAATTCTGAAACTAAAGAATTAAATATTTATGGGTTAGGAGATGATGATATTTTTAATACTACAGGTGGAGGAAAAAAAGGTATTTTTATCAGAACGATAGGATGTTTAGGAAAAGATACTTTTAATGATAGTTCAAAAGTTAGAGGTGTTAAGAAAAATACATGGGTATATGATTCGCCTAAGGGTAACACTTTGAACCTTGGTACGGAATCAAAAAATAAGACATCTAATCATCGTGATAACAATATATATGATCGAGAGAATATTCATTACGAATATGACTTTTTGATGCCATTACCAATTTTGGGATTTAACCCTGATGATGGATTCGTATTTGGTGCTCTTGCCAATTGGGTAAGATATGATTATAAAAAATTCCCATATTCTCAATTGCATCATCTTTCTGTAACCGCCGCGGCTAGTAAACTTTCAGTTGATATTATTTACAAAGGTGAATTTATTCGAACAGTTGGGAAAATGGATTTTACGATTGATTCTCGTTTTCATGGGGACCGTTTTGCATACAACTTTTTTGGATTAGGAAATGAAACGGACAATCCTGATAATGAATTATCCTTCAATCGAGTTCAAAATAGTTTACTCTACTTCAATCCAAATCTTAGAAAACTATTTGCTAGAGGTAATGGTGAGATTCTAATTGGTGGAATTCTTAGTAGAATTAAGATAGCAGAAAACGAAGGAGATACTCCTCGGTTCATCAATGAATTTGGAAATGGGAGACCTGATTTATTTGATGCCAGATTGCAATTGGGAGCTAAGTTCGAATTCAATTATGAAAACTCTGATAATGTATTAATCACTCATTCAGGTACAAAATTTAATTCAAGTTTGAGTTGGGAAAAGGATGTTTTAGGAAACGAGGTTAATGTTGGTAAATTAAAAACGAGTTTAGCTTTTTACTATAGTTTGGATCGGAAACAAAATATCACATTGGCTACGCGAGTTGGGACTCAACATAATTTCGGAAAATTTAATTACTACGATGGAGCAATTATCGGGGGGACTATCTATGGATCGCCTTCTACACTTCGTGGATTCAGAGCGGAACGATTTACAGGGAATACTTCATTTTATCACAACTCAGAAGCACGGATCAAACTCTTCTCCTCAACCAATCGGATTTTACCTTTTACACTTGGGATTCATGGAGGAGTTGATTACGGAAGAGTTTGGATAGATGAGGAGACCTCTGATAAGTGGCATAAGGGATATGGTGGAGGACTTTGGTTTAGTCCCGTAAACGCATTGTTATTTCGATTGGAGTATTTTACTTCTGAAGAAGACAATATCATAACGTTTGGAACTGGGTTTGCTTTTTAAAAATAAAAATATAAGTTAAACGCGCTATCCTTTTTGAATATCGATATTCCTTGTTTGATATTCAAAAGGATAGCCTGTTTAACCTAACAAAACATTTACACGAGCATGTATAAAATTATTTTATTCACCTTGATTAGTATTCTTTTTATTTCTTGTCAGTCCCCAAATAAACCCCAACCAACTACAACAAAGAAGTATGAAGTTGTTGGAGAAATTGAGCGACTCTCACCTGCTCTAGACCAAATCATTTCGCCTGAAGATATAAAGCCTAGATGGTGTTTTTTTTTATAAAATAGACTTGTTACCTTTTAAAATCACTTCTCTGAAAAAATCTTAACCTGTCTACCGACAGGTTGATTTCAGAGAAGCAATTTTAAAAGGTAACAAGTCTAATAAAAAATCTAAATTCCATCCAAAATATTATACCATGTCTAATCAGGAAATACCAATAGCAAAGCTAGAAACACATTTACAAAAAAATACAAAGTCATTTTCCAAATCAATTTTGGAAAATGAAATCAAAGACATTCACGTCGAGCATATAGCAATAATAGGTGAGCATGAAATAATAGATTATACTAAAGAAGATTACAAAACAATTTACTTATTTGTAAAAGGTACTGGAACTGTAATCGCTGAGCAATCCAATTATGAGATTATTCCTGAGACGATTTTTTTACCAAACGTAGTTAAAGAAATCAAAATTAGATCTGCTAACAACGACACCTTACACTACTTAAAAATATCATGCAAATTATCCACTCAAGACATCAAAGACTTAAAAGAATTTCCAACTGAAAATACTCAAAACGTATACTACGCAAAATTCAAAGATTGCCAATCTTACTCCGAGCCAATTAAAAGTCCAAATACAATAAGTCGTACCATTCTTCCAAATAAAATTATTCCTAGAATTGCAATGGGAACCGTTCAAACAATTGGACCTGATGAAGTTGGAGCTCATAAACATCCAATGTTAGAGCAATTATTTTTAGGACTATCAAAAAACAATTGTATTGTTTATGCGGATGATACTCAAGTAGGTTTTCCAGAATATTCAGTTTTGCATATTCCTTTGGGTTCTATGCATTCAGTCTCTGTAGAAAAAGATGAAGTCATGTATTATGTTTGGATGGATTTCTTTTTGGATAAGGAAGGTGAGGAATGGTTAAAGACTCATATCGTAGAT
>JALZVK010000435.1 GCA_023301005.1 Saprospiraceae bacterium
CAAGAACAACGCTTGTTGGGTATAGTGGAGATAGAAATGAACGAGAAACCCCCTGAAGAGAAGAATAACTTTTTGACAATGTCTATGAAGGGGAGGTGAATGAAGCTGTGCCCTTGAAAATTTCTATCCTCCCAACCTATCCATTCCTGCCAATCATACCCCGAAATCGGTCGATCGTAGCATTTTTTATAATATGAATATCGACTGTGTAGTATTTATCTTATATTAATCATTATCAATGGGTTAAATAAAATAGGCGTAATTTTATCGTGTTTATGCTACATGAATAATCATAGATTTCCATATTTTTTAAGAAAAACGATTTCTCTATTTTTACGGATTGTGGTGGAGTATAAGGTCAACTTAGCTGGAGGCATAAGGATTAGTACTAGGTAGATAAATAAAAGTGATCTACGTGGGTAGCTTATTATTTAATTTGATCTAAGTGTACTTGATTAATAGGTGCGTGTATACACGAGTTGTGCTCCACAAAAAATAGAAAAACTGTGATACTAAAGAAAATACGAGTAACAAACTTTAAAGGAATAAAAGGAACTAAAGAAATAGAGTTTGATCTTTTCAATTCGATTGTCGGCAGGAATGATGCAGGAAAGTCAACCATTTTAAAAGCAATAGATGCATGCCTAAATAATACGAATCTCCAGAGAACAGATTTTAATGTTGAAGCAGAAGAGAATCAGATCATAATCGAATTATACTTTGATTGCAAAAATAGACCTCTAACTCTTGGTGAGGAACTTGAAACATCAATTGAACAAGAAGAGATAGCAAACTCTGATAATCTTTTAGTTTATCGTAAAATATGGAATATTACAGATACAAACATTTCAAAACCTAAAACTTCCATCTTAAGAAAGCAATATGATGGTGCCAATGATTTTATGTTAAAAACTGAGGCACAACTAATGACTCAGTGCAATGTCAATGGAGTTGAAACGACTAAAGGAAACGGAGACGAATTCAACAACGTAGAAAAGAGACAAAAACTAAGAGAATATAACGATCAAAATAATGTTCCTTTTGATTATGAATTCTTCGAAGTTCCGAGTTCAGGAAGTTCAAAGCCAAAATTAATTGGTGATGCGATTAAAAAGGCCTTACCATCTTTTCAGTACTTTAAAGCAGATACATCTCTTTCTGATACTGATTCTACGATTCAAAAATATTTTAAAGATTTATCGTTTAAACTTATAAACGATGAAGTTAATACAGATGATATAGAAGATGTGGTAAAAGAAAAACTTGAAGAAGTTCTGCAAAAAGTAACTGACAAAATTAATGAAGTAGTTAATGACACTGAAAAAGTCGAACCAAAAATAAGTTTTGATTGGAGCAAAATCATTTCAACATCATTTGTAAGTAATTCAGCGGGTGCAAATATTCCATTGAGTTCAAGAGGTGATGGTTTTAGAAGAATAACAATGATGTCCTATTTTGAATATTTGGCAGAAACCAACCGAAGTGATAGTTCACAACAGATAATATTTGGATTTGAAGAACCTGAGACTTTTCTCCACCCTTCTGCACAAGAAAATCTATTTGACAAACTAAACTCACTCGTACAAAACGGATTTCAAGTTATAACATCTACACATTCCCCAACAATTGTAGGCTATACAGACAAAGATGACATTATTCACATTTCAAATCAAGGAGGCGAATACACTATCGAACAAACTGAAGTTGATTATAAAACATTAGCCGCTGATTTAGGAATCAAACCAGACAATACTTTCACACCTTTGTTTGCTAATTCTCAATTACTATTTTTAGTAGAAGGAATTGACGATGCTATAGCACTACATTATCAATCTGGATTGTATAAGCAATCTGGACTTATTGATCATACATTTGAAGAACTTAATGTAAGTATTATCCCAATTGGAGGATGCGGTGGAATTAAACATTGGATTAACTTGGATTTGTTCACAAAACTTGAAAAACCATTCCATATATTTCTTGATAGCGATAAAGATAATGTAGCACAAGTATCTCCGAATCATACTAATTTGATCAACTATGGTTTAGTTGAAAATGATGACTTTTCAATAACTAAGAAAAGACTTTTGGAAAATTACATTCACCCAACAGCAATTAACAGATTAGTTCCAGGATGTACAATTAATTACGGAGATTTTGATCATGCAAAAAATATCTGTAAATCTTATCCAGACAGTGGAATTAGAGCAAATATCGGTGGTTCAAAAGTCGTTGAAAGGCACTATCGAAATTTGACTTTTGATGAGTTGAGAATGACTTGGTTTGACGGAACAACAGATGAGTTCATCCAAATATATGAATTAGTAAGAAACAAACTATAAAAGGGTGATATCATAACAATAGATAAGAAGGAAGAGTTTCTTCGTCACTCCTCCTTTTATCATTATTCATTAGCATTCATTAAAATTAAAGGATGAAAATTTTCAAACAAGTCACAGCAAACAATATTGAACTAAAGCCATATCCTTTTAAAAAGGAATTAGCTATGGAGGCTTATTTAATAGAAAACGAAGAAATACTCGCTCTTGATAATGATAACTTCAATGAAGTCGCAGTACTTGACGAAGAAATAGCATTAAAAAAAGGACGTAGGGATAGAGACGGAAGAATTGATATTCTCAGTTCGTATGGTGCTGAATATCTTAGTATAATTGAATTAAAACTAAATCAAATTGATGATCAAACATTAAATCAACTTGAAAGTTATTTAGACCAAAAAGACCAAATACTTAAAACTGGAAATTATTGGGGTGATGAAGTAGAGCCCAAATGGATTGGTGTTGTAGTTGGAACATCTATAAGTGCGGAACTTCAAAATAAGCTAACAAATGGATATAAATACAATGATATTCCAATCGCAGGAATTGTATTGAATCGATACAGGAGCCCAGACAATAACATATTTGTAGTTTCCGATACCTACTTCAATTTTAAATATTCATCAAAAGACTATTCAAAATTTTTGTACAACAATAAAGAATTCAATAAAGCAAGACTTGTAAATGAAATAGTGAGAGAATTTATTGAGAATAATCCAAACATAAATTTCACACAACTAAAACATAAATTTCCAAAACAAATTCAAGGTAGTTTTGGAGTTTTTGATAAGTTGTCAAGAGCAGAAGAAATTTACACCAATTGGGGACATAAGAGACACTACATTAAGCCAAGTGAAACAATAAATCTAAGTGATGGTGAAATAATAGCTACTTGCACTCAATGGAATCCGAGAAACATAGCAGAGTTCATCAAAGCAGCAACTAACCTTGGGTTTCATATCAAACTAAAATAACGAAATACTAACAATAGATAATTGCAGTATAACCTCCTTCATCAGAGACGCTGGATGTCATATTGTGTTATCTCTTTTTACGAAGTACGATCGAGTATAAGCTCAACTAAGCTGCAGACAAATGGAGTAACACGAGATAGTTAGATGCCTTGTTTGCAAAAATGTAACTTATTTTTAGTCCATAAAAAAAGAAAACATGGCAAAATCAAAATTCATAGGTGAAGCGGGAGAACATTATGTAGCCTACAAATTAGCACGAAAAAACCTATATGTAGGTTTAACCTTAGGTAATATGCCACACATAGATTTATTATTGAGTTCGAATAGCGGATTAAGAAGTATTTCAATTCAGATAAAAACTAGTAAGGGTGCATATCGAAGAAAAAGATATGGACACGAAGGATATGAATGGGACGTAAATAAAGGAGTAATTGGTAGACATTCAACAGATTTTTGGTACGCCTTTGTTGATTTTAAATGTGATGAAAACGAAGAGCCTGATGTTTATATCATTCCTTCTCTGTGGGTTTCAGAATTTGTCAAACCCGAATTTTCTCGTAAAATGTATTTTCTGCCTAAGGCTGCTGCTGATTTGACTCGTAATAAATGGAATATACTTGAAGATGCTCTTAAGGAAAATGAAAAAACATTTGAATGGGCATCGACGTGGGATGCAGAATTATTAATACGTTGGGGAAAATAAAAGAGATAACGGACTATAATACCGCATATGCGGTAACAGATGCTAAGTGTCTCTACTATGAATATACGGGCGCGTTATGGGTATGAGAGGCAAAAAAACTAAGAACAGAATGGCAAAGAAGAAAAAAGTAGATAAGGGAAATAAAGATTTCACAAAAATTTCGATAGATAGCTTTTTTAGACCGGAATCATCATACTTAGATATGTCTTTAAGTCAAGTGAACTTAATTTTCTATTGCCGCAGGTATTAGATACAACAAGGTTCGATAATGTTGATTCTGTTAATAGAAAAATAGGAGGAAAATATGACCAATTCATTGATACTAAAATGAAGTAATTAATTCGGCTGAACAATTTATCAGTCTTTGACTTCATGGGTATAAGGAAGATTTAAAATCAAGAGGATCATTATCGAAAAATAGTAATTTATATAAAACGTAAAAACTCCTAATTGAAAATGAAGTTATTTAAAGAAGAAGAAATAGAACTGGCGTATGATAAATTATGTAATTACTATTATTACGAGAAAATAAATATTAAGACAAGAGCGAAAGTCTTCAAATGGACAAAGTCAAAAATTCCAATCTTACTATCTGAATTAAATGATTCTTCAAACAAATTGGACAAGTATTTAAGGCAAATAAAACTTTTACCATACCCAAAGTCTTTTCATCAAAAAGAAGAAAATGATGAGAATAACTACTTTTCAAACAGGGCCGATCTCTCATTAGAACCAGTAACAAATCTATTAGTTTTTATAGACGCACCAGTAGAAATACATTTAATTTCAATCATATGGGTTATACGTTTAGGGTCTGTTTTGGATAAATCATTAAGAGAAAACTGTTATGGAAATAGAGTATATACAAATCAGTATAGACCTAAACAGCTTTTTGAAAAGTATCATAGAAAATATAAGCTATGGTGGCACAATGCGCTTTTAACGACACAAAATTTAATCAATAAAAGAAGTAATGCTACAATTTTTAATCTTGATATTAAGTCATTTTATCATTCTGCAGAAGTAGACTTTAAAAAATTAAAAGAACCTTTAAAAAAGAATCTAAAAGATTCGGGAAACTATAGAATTTTCAACTTACTAAATAGTATCCATGACTCTTACCATCAAGTAATAAAAAAACACTATCCTGATGTAGTAACCAATAGAGAAGGAAAAAGAGCAATACCGATTGGTCTTTTATCATCATTCGTTATCGCGAATTACTATTTAAAGGATCTTGACGATGAAATATTGAGGACAAATCCAAAGTACTATGGCAGGTATGTTGACGATATAATTTTGGTATATAAAGGCATTAGCAGAGCTAAAAGCAAGAACAATATTTCAAAATTCATCAAATCCAAATTATCGAAAATACTAATTGAGAACACAAAAAAAGAAAACATCAAATTTGTTAATACCAAATATTTAAATTTGGAGGTGCAGCAAAAGAAACTAAACTTATATGAATTTAGCCATAAAAATTCACCTTCCATACTAACAACACTAATTGAAGATCAGAAAAAGAGAAGCAGTGAATTCAGATATTTATCAGACATTTTAGACAACAATTTTGAAGATTTTGAAGGGATCGTGTTTGAGAGTACATTTGATTTTGAAGAAGGAAATAAAGCAAAGTTTAAGGATGTAAATGAAAATAAATTCAAAATAGCAGCATACCTGTCTAAGCTTACAAAAAGAATTATTGATCACGGCGAAACATATAAGAAAGAAGAAATTAAAAAGGTATTCAAATTTTTTTCTGGGAAATATCTCATAAAGCATTATTACTTCTGGGAAAAATTATTAACTCTATATTCAGTATCAAAAAAGTACAAATACTTCAATAAAACAATAAATGAAATATCACTAAATATTAGCGAGTTGAATTTAGAATCTGAATGGAATATTAGTCATGTTGAATTAAAAAAGTCTTTAACAGATTATTTGATGGAAGCTAAGAAACTTGCTTTATCATTAGATGATAAGAGTAAAGCTGGAAAGAATACTGTTCCCAGAGATCATTACTCTATTTATCCATTCCTTCCTTATACAAAAGCATATCTTAATAAAGGAGTAAGCCTTTTGGAGTATAATTCTTTAAATCGCTTTAAAGCAAATCCAAACCTATTAAAAGTAAATCCCAACAGTGTTCCTATTGGCAAACCGTTCTATTGGTGTTATTTATCATTATTTTTTTACTACACATATTCAGAAAAAATCAATTCTTTAAATCAACTATCACTAATAAAAGAAGCTTTTCTATTATACAAGGAAATCAATAGATGCGATATAAAAGAAGAAGATGTATTTGAAATTTGTAAACTATCACAAAATAATAGTGATAGCAAATCTACCTATGAAATTAGAGGAAAAATAATGGAATCAGATGTAGTAAATTGTAGAATAGCTATTGTGAACGAAATTGTAAGCGATTCCAATTTTATGTCAAGCCTTTTAGGCAAACCGATAAAGAGTAATAAACGAGAAGCGGAATCAAGATTTGAATTAGATCAGATTTCAAAAATCAATAACTTAGAAATTACAGTAAAACCGGAGCTCGCCATACCCCAGCATAAGATATTTGATTACGTAAGGCACAGTTCCCAATATCAATACTCCTTGAATTCAGGAATAGAGTATATTCCAACAAAAACTTATGCAAACAATTTCATTTTAGCAACATTGCCTATAAAAGTCGGAAAAGTCTTCTCAGATTGTTTACCCATAATGAGATTGAAAAATGATTATTCTTATGAAGAGACAAAAATCATTGAGAAAAAAACTAAACTAATTGTTCCTTATAGGAGGATAAAGGAGTTTTATCTTCTTCGATCCAATGGAATATATTTTTCAAATTATTACTGTTTTGAATTGACCTCAATTAAAAATAGGTCTCTTTTCAAGTCAATGATTGATTTGGTCGTTGCACCAGTATGGAACAAGGACAATTTTTACTTTAAGGCTATATCTGAAACATTTGTAAGAGATTTGCATTGCTTTTATGCTCAATCAAATACTTCAGAATTTGCTGATTCAAGACTAATACAACCTACTAAATCAATTCATCTTGTAAAGTCATTAGTCAAAGGTGGGACGTTACCCGAACCAAAAATAAATTTTTCTTTACTTATCGATGATATTGATCTTGAAAAATTTAGAAATTTTCAACTGATGAAATATAATGATACGCAAAAAGAAAAATTCAAAAAAAAGAATATATACAAACCTTTGCCGCCAGATTATAACAAGATAAATGTTGTTCGTAGAATAGAAAACCTATCAATGAATATTTCAGATTCTGACATGGGCGATTACAACTTAACTGAGATTAAAAATTCCCAATAACACTATATATCAAAACATAATTCATTTTTCCTTAGAGAGATGATTGTTATAATTACCTATTTAACGATCAATTAAAACCTAAAACCCCAAAAATATAACTTGAAAATAGCCACCACTCAATCAAACGTTTATAAATCAGTTCGTCAAAACGTCGTGGAAATAAGAAGCCTTATCAAAAGGGAAAAAGAACAGGGGCAATTTTAGTTCATTATGGCGTAGGGACATTGTCAGGCTATAGGTCCCAATGGTACAATTGTAAATCGCTGTATACCAACCGAAAGCGATTTGATTATCTCTGAAATAAACAAGCACGACGAAAAGTGGATAAATGCGCTACAATTTGCCAAGCCTTGGAGAGGCAAAGCAAGAAAAGGCACTATTTATTCAGATAAAAGAGTGGATGATATTCGAAGTACGTTGAAAACCATAACTTAGCATTTCTTTCCACCGTCGAGAAA
>JALZVK010000436.1 GCA_023301005.1 Saprospiraceae bacterium
ATTTATGATTTTTTCTGCCAATCGCTCATAAACTAAACTAAAAGAATAGTACTTGGTAGTTACAATAATTAAGAAAGGAAAATAGGCGGCCCTCTTAAGAAGACAGATGGATTGGTAAATCGAATATATATTTCATTTTCAAAATAGCACAGCGGTTGTGCTATTTGAATATAAGACGTTTCAAAAATTTTAATTTTTGGAGTCTTTAATTGAGGCATTAAGACATCACATAAATCACACTCCTGTTTTGGTGAATGAAAATGTCCGTCGTGTCCACAATCTACTTTTACATCATTATGAAAAACAAAACGATGACATGGATCTTTTTCTGTTTCCTCTGAGCAACTTTCATGTACATGATTATGATCATGTGAAAAAAGGTGATGCAACTCATTGGTCATAAAGGCAAATAGATAACTTCCCAAAAGCAAAGCGACCGCTAGGCTTTTGATAAAAGTTGAATATGTGCTGTTATGAATCATTAAGATTTTTTTGAATAAAACAGAATTTTAATACGTAATCGTATTTGATATTTAACAAACTTAGTAAATCTTTTGAAAAAAGATAAATCTAATTTGTTTTGGTGTCTTGTGGTTGATGGACTTAGTAGTAGGAAATTTGATGATTGAAGTTACGTAATACTTAGAAGATAAAACTAGAAGGTATATGTTTACATATCTTAATTTAATGAATCTTTTGCATAATAAGAGACTAAGACATTTAGAATTTGTGAAAAGGAAAATTTAATTTTACATTTTATAAATGAACTTATAAAAACAAAGTTTTTAACTTCGATAAAAATTATCAAATAACTTATTTATCATGAAAAATCTCTTTTGTATTTTATTACTGTTTTGCTTTTCATTAAATGTATCGAGCCAAGACTTATATAATTCTGATGGAATCACATTGATTGAAATTACTTTTGAAAATTCCAATTGGGATCAACAATTAGATGACATATATGCTATAGGAAATGGAGCGTTATTAGCAACTGTAGAAATCAATGGAATTAATTACGATAGCGTAGCCATTAATTATAGAGGTGGAGCAAGTTACGATCCTGACCAAGGAAAAAATCCATTCAAGATTGATTTGGATTTTACTTTAAATCAAGACTATGACGGTTTCGAAATTTTACGATTAAATAATGGTGGAAAAGATCCTTCCTTTATTCGAGAGGTATTGTCATTTGAAATAGCCAATTTATATATGCCTGCTCCTAGAGCAAATTATGCTCAAGTTTTTGTCAATGGAAGTTATCATGGACTATATACCAATGTTCAAGACTTAGATGATAATTTGATGGGAAATATATTTTCATCAGATAAGGACAACTCATTTTTTGAATGTAGCCCTGATAATGTAATTGGACCTTTGGAGCCAGGATGTACAGAAGGGAATGCTTCTTCACTTGAGTTTTTGGGAAATGATATAGAATGTTATAAAGACTATTATTCTAGAGAATCGAGTAATGCAAATGATTGGGGCGAGTTATTAAATTTGACTTCAGCTATCAATACTTCTTCTGCGACTATCGAAACGGAATTGAATATTGATAGAGCGATTTGGTTTTGTGCGATGAATAATGTGTTGGTTAATTTGGATAGCTATCTCGGAGTCGAGCCAAATAATTATTTTATTTTTCAAGATGACAACGATAGATTTAATACTGTTATTTGGGATTTAAATGAAACGTTTGGAGGAGACAGAGATTTGGATGCAGGTTCGGAATTGACATTAGCTGAAATGCAAAACCTAGATCCATTACTTCGTGCGAATGATGATACTCGACCTTTGATAAAAATGATTTTACAAAATCCAAGATATAAGCGAATGTACATCGCTCATTATCGAACGATGTTAAATGAATTATTGGTCGATAATTGGTATGCTACAAGATCGCAAGAGTTGGTAGATTTGATTACGGATGCGGTAGAAGATGATCCCAATCGACTGTATTCTATTGCAGAATTTTTCTCTAATCAAAGTGGAACTATTCCGATAGATTGGAATGGTTCGAATATAGATATTCCAGGAATCGCTGAATTGATGAATGCAAGAATGACTTTTTTACAGAGTCATCCTGAGTTCGCAAAGACTCCACCTACGATTAGTAATCTTGGAACATTCCCAATAAACATAACACCTAACAATACAATTACAATTACTGCGGAAGTTACAGGAAGTGATTTTGTATATGTAGGTTATCGAGATAATGTTACTCAAGTATTTCAAAAAGAAGAAATGTTTGACGATGGCAATCATAATGATGGCGCAGCAGGTGATGGAATATATGGAGGTGATATACTAATAGGAGTAGAAGGCATTCAATACTATATATATGCAGAAGATAGTGTTGATGATGTTGCAGTTTTTTCACCTGAGCGAGCGGAGCATGAATTTCATTCTTTGCCGATTTATGGAGATGTAGTCATCAATGAATTTATGGCATCTAATAGCACTACAGTTACGGACCAAGATGGCGAATATGAGGATTGGGTAGAATTGTATAACAATACTTCTACGTCGATTAATTTGGAAGGATATTTTTTGTCAGATGATGAAACTGATTTGATGAAATATGAATTTCCAAATGTCACTATTGATGGTGGAGGATTTATAATTATATGGTTGGATAGTGATCCGATGCAACAAGGTTTGCACGCTGATTTTAAATTATCGGGAGATGGAGAACAAGTTGTGCTTTCTAATGCGAATGGTCAGGTAGTGGATAAAGTGGTATTCGGATCGCAGACTTCAGATATTAGTTATGCTCGTATTCCGAATGGTACTGGTCAGTTTACTTTTATAC
>JALZVK010000437.1 GCA_023301005.1 Saprospiraceae bacterium
TGAAGAGGCACCTGCTGCTAAGGAAGAAGCTGCTGCACCTGTTGAAGAAGTGGTAGCTGCTGCTGCGACTACTGCTGTTGTTGAAGAAGTTGTTGAGGCTGCTCCTGTAGAGGAAACTGCTCCTGCTGCTGAAGTTGCAACTGATGATTTGACAAAAATTGAAGGAATTGGACCTAAAATTGGCGAGACTTTAAAAGCTAATGGAATTCCTACTTTCGCTGCTTTGTCTGCTGCTTCATTTGATCAAGTAAAAACTATCTTGACTGATAATAGTCTTGGTTCGCATGACCCAAGTACTTGGGGTAAGCAAGCTCAAATGGCTAATGATGGAAAATGGGATGAATTGAAAAAATGGCAAGATGAGTTAGATGGAGGAAAAGTAGATACTGCCTCTGGAGAAGAAGAGTAATTTTCTTTTCTAAAAATTAACAAAATTCTTTCTGAGACATCCATAATATTTTTATCTCAGAAAAGTAATTATAAATGAATTTGGAACCTGGGAGAACTTAACTGTTCTTCCAGGTTTTTATTTAAAAATCGAAAGCGATTTTATTTAAAAATCGTTTTACAAAATTCCGATGTCATGAAACCACTTAATAATGAATATTTAACTGGCTTACAGTTAATTCAAAAAGACATTCAAGAATCTGATATTCTTGCTAAATATTTGGATGAAGAGGAGGAGGAAGATTATTTAGCATTGAGAGAAGCATTTGAACCTCGTATAGCTACATTATATAAAAGTGTAGCAGCTAATCATCCTTTGCAGTTAGTAACTTTTGAAAAAGAATTACTTAAAGATGAATACGAAAGTATGTACATCACTCGTATATTAGGATTTGCAGTATTGCGTGGAGAGATAAATGATAATTGTAAATATATTAGACCGCAAGCTCATTTTAAAGAAATTTTGATGGCGATTTGTAACTCTTCTAATTTTGATATTATCAGAAAAAGAATTGGACAAACGATTCAAATGGGATTTGCAATGAGTAGTGATATTTGGATTACGAATTTGCTTAATGATATTTCAAATAAAAGAATTCGTTACTTTTTACAAGGTCAAAAAAATCCTAAATTCAGAGTTTTAAAAGAGCGTAAGATTGCATTAGCACGATATAAGAATCAATTTAAGAATGAGAATTTCTTTTCAGTTTCTTTTCCAAAAAATCCTACTGAATTAAAAATTCAATTTTCTGAGGTGAAACTATTTTTGACTCAAAGAATCAAACAAGCTGGTAATAATTCTAGTTTTATTCCTGACATCAAGGAGTTTTTAAATAACCCAGAATTCCAAGGTACTGATGAGTATATGGAAATGTTAGCTTATTACGGTTTCTTCTTTGATAAAGATGATGCAAGTGTTGCGGAGTTAAAAACTAATTTTAGTCGTAGTAGAAATGACATTGAAGATTTTGAAAATAAATGGTTGGACTTAGTTCTAAAAATCCATAGTAGTGATTTGAAGTTAAATGAAATTGGTGATCAACAAATGTCAGTTTTAGTTGATAGAAATGTTGATGATAAAATAACTAGATTGTATAATCTTACAGATGAGATTCATACAAAAACTTATACGAATGAAGAGGTGATAGAATCAGTAAAAGTATTTTACAATTCTAACCCTGGGAAGTCGCCAATCAATGAATGTGTAAGAGCAACTATTTACAAATATTTTGAACGATTCATTATTAACTTAGAGGAAGATGATTACAACGAGTTTTTTGAGTTAGCAAAAATATTCCCAACTTATATGGGCATTTTCGATAACCAACAATTCAATCAAAACTTGAAAGAATTGTGTATGCGTTATGTGAAAAAATTGACTAAGAAATTCGTTGACAAACGTGGTAAGGCTTATCAAGATGTGAAACGTTTTGTAAAAGTTAGTTTCCTCGATTTTGGTTTTATGAATGAAAAACAAATCGTAGAATTCTTTAAAACAAAAAGAGCTCGTAAACCTAAATCTGCTTAGGTTACATTGTTATATAGTTTCGCTTTGCTTATGGCTTTATGGTTGTCGAATTATTTTTAATAGATAATCATAAAATAATAAACGAAGCGGAACTATACAACTATTTTCAAGCTATCAATCATTTCGTCTATAAAAATATCCTTCCAGTAGAGAAAATCTTTCCTTTTACTTTCCATATAATTAGTTTTGAGCCAAACAATAATCAAATCAAATGATAAGAGATTTTTTTGACGGATTCACTTCTTACTTTTCAGCATTCGGTATTATTTCAAAGTTACGACTTTGGAAATTCTTCTTAGTACCAATTCTAATTAGCATATTATTGGCAACAGGTTTAGGTGCAGCTATATGGACATTATCAGGTGCATTAGCCACTTGGTTATTGCCATGGTTATCTTGGATTCCATATATTCCAGTTGAGTCAACAGCAGGTTGGGTACTTAATATTTTATTTGGAGTTATTGGATTTATTTTATTCAAGCATTTAGTAATAGCAGCAGTTTCACCATTTATGACACCACTTGCTCAAAAAGTAGAAGAACACATAACAGGTAATCACACCAAGTATTCTGGCTTCAATGCAGGACAAGCAGTCAAAGATTTTTTTAGAGGTCTAACGATTGCATTAGGAAATATTCTAAGAGAATTATTTTATATCATTCCATTATTGATATTAGGTTTGTTTCCATTATTTACAATTCCATGTGCCGTTTTGATTTTTCTAATTCAAGCATACTATGCAGGTTTTGGAAATTTAGATTACACTTTGGAAGGGCATTATTCGATTAGAGAAAGCAAAAGATTTGTAAAAAATAACAGATGGTTAGCTATCGGAAATGGAACTGCTTTTCTAATGTTATTAGGAACTGGAATTGGTTTTTTAGTTGCGCCACCACTTGCAGCAGTTGCGGGTGCTTCCGAGACTATCAAAAGAATAGAACCAATGTCAATGCAATTGGATTCTAATTTTGATGAGGAATATGTGTAGGGGAATGGAATTCGGTTGACGGTTGACAGCTAACGGTTATCCAATATAAATGAAACCCAAATCTTCAAAAAGAAGATTTGGGTTTTGTGTTTTTTAAATTTAAAACAATACACTTACGGAGTAAGTAAATAAGTTAAAAGTGTAGTACATTAGTTTGAAAAAAAAACTCAAAGAACTATTAATTAAAATTCTTTACTACTTTTACCTACTGTAAAAGTATTCTAAAAACGACCGTCAACCGTCAACCGTTCACCGACAACCGAAAAAAACAATTACCAACCAAATCTATAATTAAAAAAAAATGAGACCAACAATATTCCTATTCTTCTTTCTAACCTCTATTTCTATTTTTGGACAATCAAAAAGCCTGAAAATTTATTCTAATTTTTTACTTCTAGGTTCAGAACGGTATAAATCTGAACCTATATTTATTGCAACAAGAGATAATAATAATGGATTCGAATTTGAACAAATTACAATTGCTTTTCGAAAAGAAAAAGAGAAAAGATTTTGGGAATATGAAGCAGGCTTTCTTATGTTTTCGGAAGAAGATTCTATTAATCAACTAGACCATTTTGATGTACATTTTAGAGTGGAAAAAGGGTATCAGTTAAAAGAATCTTCAAATGGTAAATTCAAATTTTATCTTTCTCCTGCTGCAAAAGCATACTATTGGAAAGAAGAAGATATACCAAAAAACACTATTGATGAATTTCCAATAACTAACTGGCTAGGTGGAATTAATCTTACAATCTTTTTAAGAGGAGAATATCATTTTAGTGAACAATGGCATTTAGATTTAAATATTTCCTTTTTTGGAAGCAACTTTGGAGTAGATTTTCAAAAAATTGAAAATCCTATATTAACGGATAGACAGCAAACTCAAGGAGGTTATGATTTTGATATTCGTCAAGAACGAATTCTAAGGATCGGATTAGGTTACACTTTTAAAAAGTCAAAAACCTAATCTAATTTTTCGATAAACAAGAAACCCAAATCTTCAAAATGAAGATTTGGGTTTCCTATTTATAAAAAATATAACAATACACTTACAAAGTAAGTAAATAAATCCTAAGTAAAACAAGTCACTTCGTCAAACTTCAAAATTCGAATGCTCGATTGTTCCCTTGTTCAGATAAATCGTAAAAAAAGAAAATCCGTCAAAACTTCATAAATCTCAAATCCGTCTTCCCTTTTTCCCTAATTCAGTCAAATCGTAAAAAAAGAAAACTCGTCAAAAATCAAAATTCAAAAACCTACTCCTTATAAATAAAAACGCCTCTCTCTCCATTAGCCTTCGCAAAACCACGATACATGCCAGCCGAATTAAAAGGTAAAGAAACATTTCCATAACTATCCACACATACCGCACCACCCGAACCTTTCACTTTAACCAACTTCCCATTAATTACAGACTCCGAAGCAGTTTTCAAATCCACACCTTTATATTCCATCATTGCCGAAATATCATGAGCAACAGCCCAACGAATAAAATACTCACCATGACCAGTACAACTAACTGCACAAGTTTCATTATTCGCATAAGTACCCGCACCAATGATAGGCACATCGCCAAAACGATTATATCTTTTATTCGTCATTCCACCAGTAGAAGTTCCCGCAGCGAGGTCGCCATTTTTATCTAAAGCGACGCAACCGACAGTACCATGTTTTCTGTCACCATCCTTATCATCATCTTCGCTGAGTTCCACTTTTTCAGCTTTGATAGCACGTTGCAAACTTTCCCATCTTCTTTCAGTATAAAAATATTGAGGGTCAACAATTTCCAAATTTTGTTCTCTCGAAAAAGTCTCCGCACCATTTCCAGTAAGTAAAACATGATCAGATTTTTCCATGACAGCACGAGCAGCGAGTATCGGATTTTTTACAACTCTTAATCCACCAACCGCACCAGCATTCATAGTTTTACCTTCCATAAAAGAAGCATCCATTTCGTTCTTACCTTCATTAGTAAATACTGCACCTTTCCCTGCATTAAAGAGCGGAGAGTTTTCCATAATCATAATCGTTTCACTAACAGCATCTTGAGCAGTTCCTCCTGCTTTAAGAATTTTTTCACCTACACTTAAAGCTTCTTCGAGTTTTTCGAAATAAGCTTTTTCTTTTTCGGGAGTCATGTTCTTTTTCAAAATCGTACCAGCACCTCCATGAATTGCAATAGCATATTCTTGACGTTCAGTATTTATATTTTTTTCAGATTGATTATTATCTACACGAGTAGAATTAGATTCGGAAGAGCATTGTTGGAAAAACAGACTTCCCATAAGAAGTAGAAAAAGTAGAATAGATTTTTTCATTGTATTTCGTTTTATTTAAAAAGACTTAAATATAAGCAACTAAGGAAGGGGAAAAAAACGATTGTTAAAGTTTCGCTAAATATGTTTAAATTTGTTTACTTTTGACTTTGAAAACGTCTTAATTACAAAGACTTTTTCACTAATCCCCCACACAAACCCTTGATTTTCATAGGGTTATCTAGGCTGCATTTAATGCAGAATCATCGTATATTATATAATAATAGACAAAAAGCTAATCTTTTTAGTGCTAGTTTATACTAATGTATAAGCTGAAAATGTTTTAATATGTCTGATGTGATTAGAACTGAAATATGTTTTCTAAGCCATCAAATTATTTTAAAAACTAAGCATTAAAAGTTTTGTCGATTCTCGTTATTGAATTTTGAAAATGAATTTTTGATTCTATTTCTAAAAACGAAAAACGCAGGTTAGATTTTTTATTTTAAAAACATGAATTATGAGACACATTCTCCAAATTACATTTATCTTTTTTGCACTTACCTTTAGTTCTCAGGTATTCGGTCAAAATTTATTGAGTAAAGCCAATAAGCAATATGAGTTACGAGCGTACACTTTTGCGGTAGCTAATTACTTAAAGGTTTTACAAAAAGAACCTAACGAGCCTCAAGCATTAGCTCGATTAGCAGATAGCTATCGTATGTTGAATCGAATGAATGAGGCTGATATGTATTATAAAAAAGCAGTACTTGTTGCTGGAATTGACCCAGTACATTTTTTACATTATGGAAAAGTATTGATGGCACTTGGCAAATATGAAGATGCTAAAGTTTGGTTTAAAACTTACTCTGAATCAGATGCTTCGATGGGAGAACACTTTATTGAAAGTTGTGATTATGCGATTAGCCAAAAAGGAAAAGCTGCAACTTACCGAGTGTATAAAGAATATATGAATACGAAATATTCAGATTTTGGTCCAGCATTCTTTGGCGATTATGTAGTCTATAGTTCTTCTCGAACGGATATAAAAAGAGCGTTGAAGAAGAACACTCCTAAAGGTTTTTCTGAAAGTCCTAACAATCAATTATACATCACTTCAATGGACAACAAAGGTTACTTACGTACGCCGACTTTGCTCCAAAGTGATTTGCAAAATAATTATAACGAAGGTCCAGTTGCTTATAGCGAAGATGGTGAGTGGGTAGTATTTACCAAAAACATTTTTGAAAATGGAATTCGACAAATTCCAGAAGCAGGTGGAACATTAGCGATGTACATTGCTGAGGTGGACGATAATAATGTATGGAGTAATGTAAAACCATTACCATTTAATGTGAATGGATATTCAGCAGGTTACCCTGCATTTTCTCCTGATGGAAAATTATTATACTTCTCTTCTAATCGAGAAGGAGGTTTTGGAGGTTGGGATTTGTATGCTGCATTTAAGACCGCAACAGGATGGTCTGTACCTCAAAATTTAGGACCAGTTGTCAATTCTCCAGGTGATGAAATTTCTCCTTCATTTGATGGAAAGACATTATATTTCTCTTCTGATTATCATTATGGACTTGGTGGAATGGATGTTTTTAGAGCAGTAAAAGTAGATGGCGAATGGAACGAAGTTTTTCATTTAGGAAACTCAATTAATACTTCTTCTGATGATTATGGTTTTATTTTTAACTCAGCAGATAACCGTGGGTACTTTGTTAGTAATAGAAATGGAAGTAAAGGTGGAGAAGATATTTACAAAGTAAAAAAGATGACAGACAACTTTGTCATTACAGTTATGAATGAATCTGACTTGAATCCGATAGAAGGAGCAACGATAGATTTCTCCGCATGTGGTGAGCCAAATTACACGACTAATGTTAATGGAAAATATGTCTTTGAAGCTTTAGCAGGTTTAGGTTGTGATGTGATTATTAAGAAAAAAGGATACAAAGATTATGCTTTGAAAATCAATAGCTTAGGAGAACGATTGACAAGAAGTTACGAAGTGAAACTAAGAAAAATAGGAGAGGAGTTCGTAGGTAAAATTGTTGATTCTCAATCCAATGAATCTGTAAAAGAAGTATTAGTCAAAGTTACGAATCCAAATAATGGATTGACTTTTAGAACTCAAACTAATGATAGAGGAGAATACATTTTAGCCTTGCAACCTACTGAGAAATATATCATTAGATATTCAAAAGCTGGATATTTAAATACACATAAGAAGATTGCTATTTCGAGCAAGACGGATAAAAGTGTTTTAGGTGTTTTATCATTTAAACAATCTTATACAACGGAGCCTGGCAATGACGCAGTAGTTATGGGTAACGATGATGCTCAGGTAATAGATTTGCCTGATGATGAACCTGTAGAGGATGACCCGATTGTATTTTATGATGATACACCAACTCCAAAAGGCTATGCTGTACAAGTGGCAGCTTACTTTGATGGTAGAGAAGTGAATGTTGGTAAATATGAAAAATTGCAAGAGGTTGGTAATGTATATAAAATGAAAGAAGGGAAAGCAGAGAAAGTGCGAGTCGGAATTTTTACTTCAAGAAAAGAAGCTGAGGAAGCGAAAAAAACCATCACGAAACAAGGTTATGCAAAAGCATTCGTAGTATCAGAGGAAGGTCGAAAAGCTGCGGATTTGAGAATCGAAGATGAGCAAGAAGTGGAAGTTGTTGATCTGGTAGAAATGCCTAAATCTAATTATAAAGTTAGAGTAGCTACTTTCCGAAGTACTAAGAATTTTGATGATCGAGAAATTGCAAACTTAGGTGATATAGAAAAACGTCAAGCAGGTAAGTATACAATTGTATTGTTAGGAGGTTTTAAATCTCAGCAGCAAGCGAATTTGATAAAACGTCAAATAGTGGAACTAGGATACAAAGATGCTCACCTTGTAATTGATGAGGGAAAAAAATTAAAACGTGTTAAGTAGTTAGACAAAAGAAACCGAGTATTTATAAGGATAAGATTTTTTTGATAGTTTTCTTTAAAAAATCATTGCATACCCTGCGGTATGGTATTAT
>JALZVK010000438.1 GCA_023301005.1 Saprospiraceae bacterium
TTCAGAATTAATTCTGAAAGGGCTTTTACTTTTTATTATAAATATGTAACAATACAATTACAAAATTATTTTTTAATCATATTTGGATTTAACAAATCATAGAATTGGTCAAGTTTCGGTAAAATTATAATCCGAGTTCTTCTATTGATAGATCTTCCTTCAGCAGTATCGTTAGTTGCCAAAGCATTATATTCACCACGTCCTGCAGCAATTAAACGATTAGGGTCAACTCCATAAATAGTTTGTAACACTCTAATTACGGCAGTAGATCTTTTTACACTTAAATCCCAATTATCTTTTACACAAGCATTACTGATAGGTTGGCTATCGGTATAACCTTCAACCATAACTTCTAATTCAGGTCTTGATTCTATGATTTGAGCAATTTTTCCAAGTACTTCTTGAGCTCTTGGAGTCAAGTCAGAACTACCAACTGTAAAAAGCATTTTATCAGAAAGATTAACAAATACAACCGTCTTATCTACTTTTACTTCAACATCATTATCTGAAATTCCTTCATTCAATACACTTTTAAGATTTACAGCTAACGCTAAATTAATAGAATCAGCACGAGTTTTTGCAGCTTGAAGTAACTGAATATACTCATCTTTATTTTCGAGTTGCTGAAGTGTTTCTTTAATATTATCATTAGCTGATTGAGAAAGAGAAGTAAGGTCATCAAGTTGATTAACTTGTTTATCTCTTTGAGAACGTATATCTCCAATTTGTTCTTTTAAATCTCTGATTTGCTCTTCTCTTAATTGAAGATTACTTTTTGCTGTTTGTATTTCTCCTCTTAATTTTGCTTTGTCTTGATTACAAGCAGCAAGTTTGTCCATATATTCATTAATGGTTTCACCACTTTTTCCAAGTTGCTCATTCGTTACATCCACTTCTTTTTGTAATGCGGCATAATCTTTTTTTGAAATACATGAAGTCATAAAGATTCCTAAAACTAGAAAATAGAAAATTTTTTTTGTCAGATTTTTCATGATAAATTACATTTTAATATTGGATAGAATTATGGAACAAATATAGGATTTTTTGAATTAGTTTTTTTAATATCTGTTTTCATTCCTATAGAATAAATTTATCCAAATTTTATTTTTTTAAAAAAATCCCAAACCACAATTCCAACACATACAGAAATATTAAAAGAATGTTTTGTCCCTATTTGAGGAATTTCAATACAAGCATCTAGATGTTCTAATAATTCATCACTCACTCCAGTTACTTCATTTCCAAAAATCAAAGCATACTTATTTCCATCATCTACCTCAAAATTTTGCAACCAAGTCTTATCATCTACTTGCTCAACGGCAACTAATTGATAACCCATTTTTTTTAAATGAAGAATTGCATCTAATGTCGTTTCTCGATGTTCCCATTCAACTGCATCGGTTGCACCTATTGCAGTTTTTAAAATTTCTCGATGAGGAGGAGTAGCGGTAATTCCACATAAGTATATTTTTTCCAAACCAAAACCATCTGCAGTTCTAAACGCTGAACCTACATTCAAGGCTGAACGAATATTGTCGAGTACAAGTACGACTGGAGTTTTAGGTTGTTTTTTAAATGTACTGACATCGACTCGATTGAGTTCTTGCAATTTTAGTTTACGCATATATTTTGATATGAAAAATTAATGTTAAAAAATCAGCAATGAGTTTAATGACTACTTAGTTCTAAAATCTTAGTTAGGTTTATTCATGCAAGCCTTTACGAATGAGACAAAAAGTGGATGTGGATTTTCAACCGTACTCTTTAGTTCAGGATGGAATTGTACACCTATAAAATAAGGATGATCTTTTAACTCCACAATTTCAACCAATCCTGAATCAGGATTAATACCAGTAGGAATCAAACCTGCACTTTCTATTTGTTCGAGATAATTATTATTGAATTCAAAACGATGTCTATGTCGCTCCGCAATATTATCTTGTTTGTAAGCATCATATGAAATAGAACCTCTTCTTAGTTTACAATTGAAAGCACCCAATCTCATCGTTCCACCTTTCTTTTTTATTTTCTTTTGATCTTCCATTAAATCAATAACAGGATGACATGTTTCAGGATTAACTTCAACAGAAGCTGCACCTTCAAGTTCCAATACATTTTTAGCAAATTCAACTACGGCACATTGCATACCTAAGCAAATACCAAAGAATGGAATTTTATTTTCACGAATATATTTAATCGCAACTAGTTTACCTCCAATACCTCTTTCTCCAAACCCTGGCGCAACAAGTACACCATCCAAACCTTTCAAATGTTTGATGACACTTTGTTCATCTCCTTCCAATTGTTCAGAGTGAATAGGAATAATAGTTACCTCACATTCATTCTCAGCACCAGCATGTATAAATGCTTCATGGATAGATTTATAAGCATCTTGCAGCTCATTATATTTTCCGACGAGTCCAATTGTTGCTTTGTGTAACGGCGTTTTTAGTCGAGCTAAAAAGCTTTTCCACTTTTGTAATTGAGGTTCTTTAGTATTTGGCAAACGCATCTTTGTCAATACAGTAGAGTCCAATTTTTCTTTATACATCAATAATGGGACATCGTAAATAGTAGGAGCATCCATCGCTTCAATTACTGAATGAATATCTACATTACAAAACAAAGCTAGCTTTCTACGAATATCCATACTAATCGGATGCTCAGTTCGACAGACTAATATATCAGGTTGGATTCCAGTTTGTAACAATTCTTTTACGGAGTGTTGAGTAGGTTTAGTTTTTAATTCTTTAGCTGCGTTCAAATAAGGAATCAATGTCAAATGAATCACTAAACAATTATCAGCACCTAACTCCCAACGTAACTGCCGCAATGATTCCAAGTAGGGGAGTGACTCAATATCTCCAACCGTTCCACCCAACTCTGTAATCACAATATCAAACTTATTGGTTTGCCCTAGAAGTTTTACTCTTCGTTTAATTTCATTAGTAATATGAGGAACAACTTGAACCGTTTTTCCTAAATAATCACCTGCACGTTCTCTATTAATAACGGTTTGATAAATTCGTCCTGTGGTAACATTATTAGCCTGAGAAGTAGGAGTATTAAGGAACCTTTCATAGTGTCCTAAATCTAAATCTGTTTCAGCACCATCATCAGTCACAAAACATTCCCCATGTTCATAAGGGTTTAATGTTCCAGGATCAACATTTAAATAAGGATCAAATTTTTGAATGGTTACGGAAAATCCGCGGGCTTGAAGAAGCTTGGCTAGGGAGGCTGCAATAATTCCTTTCCCTAAAGAAGAGGTAACTCCACCCGTAACAAATATGTATTTACTCATGTATCATTTATATGGTTCTTAAGAAAAAAAACTTTCAAAATTTTACTTTCCAAAGGTTTTTTCTAAGAATGGTTTATATTTTATTACGGGGAACAAAGGTAATTAGAATATCGACAT
>JALZVK010000439.1 GCA_023301005.1 Saprospiraceae bacterium
CTTCAATTTTATATACAGTCTTGATTTTTTTGTAACTTTTTTTATCAAGAAAAAAAGTTAAGTTAGAAGATTTACATATTGTGCGTAACATTAATCATTAAAATAAAATACTACTTAAACAACTTCGAAAACATATCAACCGCTTTCGAGATCGTTTCCTCAAGTTTCGGAGCTTCAGGAATAGGATTAGCATTGCCACCAATTCTTTTTCTCTTTCCATCCTTCGGGTCGATAATTTCAAGAATAGGAGAATCATCAGAAATATCATTCACCTCTTCTTTAGGGAAAATAGAAATATGTAGATCTTCATCCTCATATTCCAAAACAGCAGCTTTTGCCCTAGTAGCTTCCAATCGAATATCGTTACCAAGTCCCACAGGTTTGTGAACAGTAGCAGATGCATCTTTTAAGTCATTAAGGTTTCGGGAGGCCTCTTGAATTAAATCAAATGGGTCGGCTTTATAATCAACTTTTTCGTGCATCGCTTCTATCGAAAAACTTTTAATTAATTTTTCATGCAAGTCGCCATACACTTTTGAATTAGAAACATATTCACCACCGACGAGTTTTCCATTTTGAAAAACAAACATTCCTTTTTGATTTTCTTGAATTGGAAATGCATCGAGGTATTCTTGAATATCATTATTCTTTTGAAGGAAAGCATCTTTCATAGCACCTGTACCTGAAAAAGTAGCATACTTACGGTGCATCTTTTTGATGTCTTTCCATATTTCGCTTTGGTTAGCATTATAGCCTTTATGATTACTTAGGCTGGTAGATATACGTTTACTTTTAGCGTATCGAGCTTTAGACGACATCACGACTCCAGAATCTTTAAATTTTTTACTGTTGTATTTCCATCGTCCTTGTTCGGTACAACTTACAGGAACATCAAAACTTGAATTCCCCGCTAACAACATAGAAGTATTGACAATACGATTCTGTTTTGCTCCAACTAACTCTTCTCCATCCAAGATAAAAAGCTTTTTAGAAGAATTATTAATCACTCTTAAAGTTGGCACCGAACCACTTTCACTCACTTCTGTAATCTCGACAAGTCCTTTATCTAACCCTTCTTTGAGACTGATATACTCAGATGTAGAAGTATTGTTAGAAAAAATAGGGATGATGCTCAAATTCTTATATTGAACAGTTTGTCCTAAATGGAGATTATCAATGGTTTGTAAAATATTTTGTTTCATAATCACTATCTGTTTTAAATTAGACTTGTATTTTTTTAAAGGGTAACAAGTCTATTAGATAATAAAATTCTAGACACAAAGACGAATCGAATCATTTTTGAATTGACATAATGCGTTGCTTCGTCTTTTAAGACAACATTTATAAGTAGATATTAAAACTGATTTGAGGTTTATATGATTTTGAAAAAATAGGTTTGTGTTGTTAGATAAATTGTAATTGAGATTGATTTTTTGAGGTAAGAAATCATGTTTAATTTTAACAACACAATTATACAACGAATGAAAACTTAAATCCGTTCACTAAACTTTGATTTTTTTTATTTTTAGAATAAAAATAAAACTTAATTGAATGACGATTATTTATATGATATAAAATATCTTTGAACGTTTTTAAACGCTTTCAATTTTAAAAGATTTTAAAATAATAAATGAAAAATTTCGAAGAAATAAATAAAGGTTACAACAGCGTTTTTATTCCTAATGAATTAACTATTGGAATAGTTGTTCCCATAGAGAATTATGTAAAATCTTCAGTTCCCACCATGAAGCAACATCTTGAAAGAGTGCGATTGGTAGATGATTTAGGATTCAAAGCATTGTGGGTAAGAGATGTACCTTTTCATGTTCCTTCGTTTGAAGATGCTGGGCAAACTTTTGATCCATTTACCTATTTAGGATATTTGGCTGCGCATACTTCTAAGATTGCATTGGCTACTGGAAGTATTGCCTTACCACTTCATCATCCTGTTCATATTGCTAAATCTGCTGCAACTATTGATCAGTTATCTGATGGAAGATTGATATTAGGTGTTGCATCAGGCGACCGCCCGAGTGAGTACCCTGCGATGGGAATTGATTTTGAAAATCGAGGAGAAACATTTCGAGAAGCATTTAACTATATCAGAAAATCGCAAGAAGATTTTCCAATCTTAGAATCTAATCATTTTGGAAATTTAAAAGGTGATATTGATGTCTTACCCAAAGCTACTAATCATAAAATTCCAATGCTTGTAACTGGTCATAGTCGTCAAGATTTAGATTGGATTGCTGAACATGCTGATGGTTGGATGTATTATCCTAGGAACTTGTATATGCAACAATATAATATTGAGCAATGGAAAGAAGCGACTGCTAAAATTCTTAATACTAGTAAACCATTTATGCAACCTTTGCATATTGACTTGATGAAGGATGATGATTTTAAACCTGAACATATTCGTCTTGGTTTTAGATTGGGTATAAAATATTTGATAGAATTTTTAAATCAATTAAAAGAACTTGGAGTAAATCATGTAGGAATAAATCTTCGATTTAATTCTAGAGGTATGGAGGAAACTTTGGAGCAGATTGCTAAGGATGTGTTTCCGCAGTTTCATGAAATATCGGTGGACGGTTAACGGTAAACGGGCGCTACGCTTGTCGGTACTCGACTTTTGTAACCGTCAACCGTTAACCGTCTGCCGTCAAAAAAACAACAAAATATATTGAATATAACAATGTTTTTACATTTTTTAAGATGTAGCATTGATTTCATCACGAATAACCGACTTAACCATATTCATAGTAGATAGCGCACCAAACGATATTAATCGAACATGCCAATGATCCTTTAATTTCATTTCCTTAAAAATAGAATCCGCTGAATGACCTTTATGATATAAGTCAGCAACTTGTCCATAGAAATTAAGGAAGAAGTCTAATTTATTTTTCAACTTTTGTTTGCAGTTTTTGAATTGAGGATTATGACCACAAAACATAATTTCAAAATCATACTGCAATACTTTTCGAATAGATTCGATTTGTTGTTGCATACTTTCAGAATGCAAAAAATAGCGAATATATTCACTTACAAATAAATCAGATGAAAATAACCAACCTTCATTTGCTTCCAATAGACAAACCATATCAGGAGCATGTCCAGGGACAGGAATGATTTGGAAATTATAATGTTCTGTTGCTATACTTTTTTCTATTGGAGTTAAATCAAAATTTGGATTTCGATCGCCCCAAGTCAACCATTGTCCAAAACTT
>JALZVK010000440.1 GCA_023301005.1 Saprospiraceae bacterium
AAGTCAACTTTAATCTGATCATATTTTCCACCTTTGTCATCATTAAATACAACAATTCCATCCATCCATTTATCAAAAAGATAAGGCGAACCATCTACATCCTCAGCATTTTTCTTTTTATTTAATAAATCAGAATAATTTCTAGAGTAATCTGTTCCTACAAATTGACCAAAGGAAGATGCACTAATCAAAAGTGCAAGCAATATTAAGAATGTATTCTTTTTCATATCAATATATTTAGATTAAAAAATAGGTAACTATTCAGAAGCGAGAATAGAGAACAGAGATCTAACAACGATATATTTGCATATAAATGAGCAAAAGTTAATAATCACCATTATAAGGTTTCTCTTTTCCCTCAAAAAAATGGTCTCTTCTCTCTCTTCTGGATAGTTACAAAAATAGTAGAACAATTATTCTAATTGTGTTCTAATTCTTTCATAAAAATAACAATAAATAAAGTAGGAATATTATGATGTGATGTTAAATAATTGTTATTGGTCGACTAAGATACTTTGTTCTTTAAAAACTCAAAAGCAAAATTCAAATTCAAAAGTCCTAATAAAAATGCTAATCCAATTCCACTCATCAAGCTTAATCCAAATCTTAAAACCCAATTGAACTCTAAGTATTCATAACATAAATAACTCAGCCCAACAATGCTTATGGAAAATAAAACGACTCTGAATATTTCTTTGAAATTACTCTCCCAGCCAAATTCTTTTTTTGCCAAAAATAACTGCGATAGCATAGAAAAAAATTGAGTTCCCAATGTTGCCCAAGCTGCGCCTAGCGCACCATATTTTGGAATTAAAATAAAATTAAAAACAATGTTGAGTACAACTGCGACGACTAAGATGACATTCATTTTTTTCAAACTTCCATTAGCAGTTAAGAGTGTCCCAAAAATATAAGTTCCACTTACCGCTATAAAACTCACCATCAAAATTCCTAACACTTCTCCCCAATAAGGAGTCGCTTCTATATATAAAATTTCAACAATTTCCTTTTGAAAAAAAAAGATACTTACACTCAAAGTAATTGCACCTGACCAAATCATCAATGCACTCATTTTTACAAGTGGAGCAACTGAAGTTTTTTCTTTTAGCATTCTCGCGAACATCGGTAACAATAATCCTGCAAACAAAAATCCGATCATATTACTCGCATCTAACAATCTATATGCAGCACCATAGATTCCTGATTCTGTTTCTCCATTATCCAAAAGTCGTTCGACCATGACCACATCTATTCGAGTATAAATTGACATCAAAAAAATCACCAACGCATAAGGCGCACTTTTTTTTAATAAAGAAAAAATCAAACTAGTATCAATAGAGTAGGAGTGTTTTGGGATTTTATTTTTTACAATAAAAAAAGCAACGAGCGCAGCGAGAAAAAAAGCAATCGTCTGACTATACACAAACCATTCTATTTGAAATTTTCCATCATAAAAAGGAAACCATAACAAGACGCCACAAATCACAATCATCAATAATTTATCTAAAGCCGAAATCATACTATCTATCCGATACAGACCTAGCCCAGCAATATTAGAACGTAAATAATAAATGTATTGAGCTATGATCATATTAACTGAAAGGAAAAATAAAATATGCCAAACATTCACATCATAACCCCAAATCCATGCAGTTAAAAAAACGACAATTAGATAGAGTAATCCTAAGACAATCTTCACTCCTAAAATATTGTAAAAGTATTGTTGTAAAAGATTTGAATTTTGAGAAATCGCTCGATTATTAAAATTTTGAATTCCAAAATCATTGATGATTCCAAAGAGGTAAGTCAAACTTAAAAGCGTAAAATAAATACCATAAGTTTCTGTCCCAACAACATTTTGAACAGTAAGATCAATGCCAAAAATAAAGAAGGGTTTAATCAGAAGATTAATAGAAATGAGGAAAATAATATTGAGGGAGAATTCTTTATTCATAGCTTTGCCAACATTCAATATCGAATGCTAAATTCCACCCCCCCCAGCCCCCGCCAGCGGAGGATAACGTTACCTTAAATTTATAAAGAACTGCATAAGTCTAGCAGAATGTTCTCCCCCGCTGGCGGGGGCTGGGGGGTGGAAGAAGTTTATCATTTTAATTACTAAGCATCACAGGCATCACTAACATCAAAATTTCTTCGCCTTCCGTAGTTTCAGTTGGATGAAGAATTCCTGCACGAGTAGAAGTAGACAATTCCATTTTGATTTCATCAGTTTCCAATACATTCAACATTTCAATAAGGAACTTTGCGTTGAAACCAATTGTCAAAGAATCACCATTATAAGTACATGGCAATTGCTCGGTTGCTTCATTAGAAAAATCCAAATCTTGCGCAGAAACAGTTAAGCTACTATCGGTAATATTTAGAATAACTTGATTCGTAGTTTTATTAGCATAGATAGCAATCCGTTTAAGTGAGTTCTGAAAATCACTTCTTGTAACTGACAATGTATTTGGATTGTCAGTTGGAATAACTGCATTATAATCAGGGTAACGAGCATCAATCAATCTACAAACCAAATGAATATTTCCTGAAGTAAAAAATGCATTAGCATCATTAAACGAAAGTTTTAATTCCTCATCAGCAGGCAATGATCCTTTCAAAAGATTCAATGCTTTTTTAGGAATAATAAAAGTGGTAGAAACTTGACTGTTGACATCTGAGAAAGTGTACTTCACTAACTTATGTGCATCAGTCGCAACGAAAGTCAACTTGTTAAAATCTACTTGAAGATAAACACCAGTCATCGCAGGTCGCAAATCATCGTTACTTGTCGCAAATAAAGTTTTGCTAATTGCCTTTCCTAATAAGCCCGACTTCATCGTAACTGAATCGACTCCATCCGCTTGAGGTATATTTGGAAAGTCATCTCCATTCTCACCTGCTAATTTATATTTTCCATAAGCAGAAGTAATTTCGATTCCGTAAGTGTCATCATTTATATTAAATGTAACAGGTTGCCCAGGCAACTCTTTTAAGGTATCTAACAATATTCTTGCAGGAACGGCAACCTTCCCATTGGTATCAGAATTGACATCAACAGTCGTAACAATTGAAGTCTCCAAATCAGTTGCAGAAATCGTTAACTTTCTACCTTCTATTGTAAATAAAAAATCTTCAAGAATGGGTAATACAGGATTGGAACCAATTGCTCCATTTGCTACCTGTAAGTGTTTCAATAAATCAGTCGAGGATACGCTGAACTTCATAGTGGATCGTATTTTATTATAGACATTAAGATATGGCATTGCCATATCTAGGGTTTTTGTTTTTAAATAGTTTGCAAAAATACATGTTCTGGCTCATTTTTTTTCTATAAATAATCAACATAATGTTAATAACTTTTATTCTGAAAATAAGCAATTGATGCAGGTATAATGAGTTAATTAGAAGAGCAAAACTATATATAGTTTTTGACCATTTATTTTTACTAAATTTGCGCTCTTTTTTGAGCAAAAAAATAGTCAATAGAAACTTAATGCCAAATCGATCAATTCAACCTCTAATCAAGGAGATTACCAATATCCGAATTCCTAACCATAAGGAACATACATTGGAAAATGGAATACCTGTATATGAGGTAAGTATGGGGACACAGGAAATTTTAAAGTTAGAAATTATCTTTAAAGCGGGGCGACCGTATGAGCATCAGCATTTGGTAGGTCGTGCTACTGCTGCATTGATTAGAGAAGGTACAGCCAATCGGAAAGCTACAGAGATTCATGAGATGATAGATTTTTATGGAGGTACATTAAATGTTCCTGTTAATCTAGATACTTCCAATCTTGTACTTTATAGTTTGAAGAAACATTTTGAAAAATTATTAAAACTGCTTTCGGAGATTTTGACGGAACCTATTTTCCCTCAAGAAGAATTAGATATTTTTAGAAATAATGCTAAGCAGAGAATGCAAGTTGATTTATCTAAAAATGATGTCGTCGCTTATCGAACGATTACTGAAAAAATTTTTAGTTCTGAACATCCTTATGGATATAACAGCAACGTAAAAACTTATGATGATTTATCATCCAAAGAATTACAATATCATTTTGAAAGAAATTTCCATGCTGGAAATTGTATGATTGTGATAAGTGGAAAAACTGATGAATCAACAATTGAATTGTTGAATAATTTTTTAGGAAAAAAAATACCTAAGAAGGAAGTTGTAAAAAGTAATATTCCAGAAATCATCACAACACCTCAAAAAATAAAATTAGAATTAAAAGACTCGGTACAAACTGCAATCAGAATTGGTTGCAAATTATTTAATCGTCAACATCCTGACTACAAAGATTTTTATATTTTAAATACGATCTTAGGAGGTTACTTTGGTTCGAGATTGATGTCTGAAATAAGAGAGGAAAAAGGATACACTTATAATATTTTTTCTACGATTGATCCGATGCACTTTGATGGATATTTTTATATCGGTACAGAGGTTGGTAATGAATTTGTTCAACCAACCATCGCGAGTATCTATACTGAATTTGAAAAATTAAAAACAGAATATATTAAAGAAGAAGAATTGAAAATGGTAAGAAATTATTTGATGGGATTTTTATTAAATAATTTAGATGGAGCATTTAATGCAGCGGAGTTAGTGAAGATTACTCAAGTTGAAAATTTATCAAAAGATTTCTTTTCAGATTTAGTTCAACGAATTCAGCATATCACTCCTGAGGAAATTATGAAGTTGTCTCAGAAATATTTGCACGAAGAAAAAATGTGGGAAGTGGTTGTTGGGGTTTAATTTTTCGACTTAGATTTATTTAAAATTTCAAATAGAAAATAAAGAAAAAAAGATCTCTTTTTTGATGGAAATAATGACTTCTAAAAAGTGGTTTTTTTTTTCTATCTTACAGCGCATTTTAAAACAACATATTTAGAGAACATTAATTTAGAGAACAGATAAAATTAAGAGAGATAAAGAATGAAATTATTTAATTTTTTTAGCCAAGAATTAGCTATAGATTTAGGTACGGCGAATACTTTGATTATTCAAGATGGACAAGTAGTAGTAGATGAACCTTCAATCGTTGCACTTAACAGATCGACAGGAGAGACTATAGCAGTTGGGCGTAGAGCAATGCAGATGCATGAGAAGACTCATGATAATATAAAAACAATTAGACCTTTGAAAGATGGAGTGATTGCAGATTTTCAAGCTGCAGAAAGTATGATAGAAGGGATGATTAATATGGCAGGCAATCGAAAGAAATTTTTCACACACATGAAAATGGTTATATGTATTCCTTCAGGAATTACTGAAGTGGAAAAGAGAGCCGTTTTTGATTCAGCCGATCATGTGGATTCCAAAGAAACTTATTTGATTCATGAACCAATGGCAGCAGCTCTTGGAATTGGATTGGATGTAGAAGAGCCTATCGGAAATATGATTATCGATATAGGAGGAGGAACGACTGAGATTGCTGTAATTGCTTTGTCAGGAATCGTATGTGATCAATCTATTCGAATAGCAGGTGATGAGTTTACTTCTAATATAATGAACTATATGAAACGCCAACACAATATTCTTATTGGTGAGCGTACTTCTGAGCAGATAAAAATTCATGTAGGTTCTGCTTTACATGAGTTGGAAAATCCACCAGAAGATTACCCTGTTAATGGTCGAGATTTGATGACAGGTATTCCAAAGCAAATTCATATTTCATATACAGAGATTGCTCATGCTTTAGATAAGTCAATTGGAAAAATAGAAGATGCAATTCTAAAAGCATTGGAAAGTACTCCACCTGAATTGGCTTCAGATATATTTAGAACAGGACTTCATCTTACTGGCGGAGGAGCATTGTTACGAGGATTGGATAAACGAATCGAACAAAAAACAAAACTATCTGTGAAAGTCGCTGACGATCCTTTAAGAGCAGTAGTAAGAGGAACAGGTATTGCTTTAAAGAATTCTGATCGGTTTTCATTTTTGATTGATAGAAAAAGTGTTTAATAAAAAAAGGTAAATAAGGAAACTCAATACTAAGTTCCTTATTCAAAAATTAGCCATCTTATTTTTTGTTGATAAAAAATGGGATGGCTAATTTAAGTTAGTCTTACCCCACATGAATAAAATAATCTCAATATTTACAAGAAGTGGAGGGTTTCTAGTTTTTTTAATATTGGAAGCTATCTGTATAGGACTCGTTGTAACTTACAATGCAGAGCAAAAAGAAATTTATAATAATAGTGTAAATATTCTTTCAGATGGTTTGACTTCTAACTTCGGGCAGGTTACTCAATACTATAATCTTTCTTCAGTTAATGATAGTTTGGCAGGAGTCATCGCTGAACTTAGAGCGGAACAAGACAATGCAAGGTTTTATAATTTAGTAAGAGGAGATTCGATAAAAGAGGAAATGGAAAATTTTGAACAACAATACACTTACATAGCTGCCAAAGTAACTAGTAATACGATAACGCTCCCTAATAATTTCCTTACCTTAAATCGTGGATTAAATCATGGCGTCAATACTCGAATGGGAGTATATGATGACAAAGGTATCATTGGAATTGTGGTAGGTTCAAATAATAGATATTCCAGAGTCATGTCAATTCTTCATAGAGATTCAAAAATATCAGCAGAGATAAAAAGACTTAAAGCACCTGGTTCATTGGTTTGGGAAAATACAGCCAACCCAACGCAGATGGAATTAAAATATATTCCAAAACATATTGAACCTGTAGTGGGAGATACCATTCAAACGAATGGATACTCTACGCACTTTCCTCAAGGTATCATGATAGGTACAATTAAAAGTATAGAGAAAAATAAAGACGGTAGTAATTTTCATGGAATAACAGTTAAGTTAGGTAATGATTTGAGTACCGTTCAATATGGATATATTGTTAATAATTTATTTAAAAATGAACAACTAGAGATCGAGGAGGGTGAGGAAGATGAATAGTACGATTCAGACACATGGACTACGTTTCTTATTTTTAGTATTAATCCAAGTTTTGATTTTTAAGCAAATGACTCTTGGATGGGAAGGTAGTTTTAATTATGTACATATAATTGTCTACCCCGTATTTATAATGTTATTACCTATTAAGACACCTGACCCATTAGTAATCTTATTAGGATTTTTGATAGGTATTACGGTGGATATGTTTTATCAGTCATGGGGAGTACATGCAAGTGCAGGGGTTTTTATTGGATTTATTCGTCCTTATATTTTATCTTTAATGACGCCGAGAGGCGGCTACAATATTAATCATAGTCCAAGTATAAAAAGATATGGATTTGTTTGGTTTATGATTTTTTCAGGAGCGATGTTGTTCGCTCATTTATTATTTTACTTTATCATGAGTGTATTCACTCATGTATATTGGATACAAATATTAATTAGAACAATATCGAGTTTTGTATTTTCTTTTGTCATCATATTAGGTTATGTAAGAATTTTTAATCCAAAAGATTAAAATGAATCATACCGATTTATTTATGTTGAAAAATTTTACTTCGATCTTTGTTTTAAATACTTGATTACTTATGTCTAAGTACTTAAGAACTATATAACCATGAGCGAAGCGAAACCATATAACTATAAAGAATTTCATATTAAGAGTTAAAGTAGATGAACGACGGTTTAAAATATCGACAAAGAATTATTCAGTTAGTGTTTTTTATTTCTGCAATTGTATTGTTAGGAAAAGCATTTCATTTGCAAGTATGGGACGATACTGGAAGTAAATATGCAGAAGCTTCAACTTATAATACCAATGTTTTATATCCTTCACGAGGATTAATATATGATAGAAATGCAGAACTATTAGTCAATAACAATCCGATGTTTGACTTGATGTTCACCTATAGTCAAGTTGATCCGAAGATGGACACGACTAAGTTTTGCGACTTACTAGATATTCCCAAAGAAGTCTTTTTAAATAGTATCAATAAGAATTGGAAAAGTACAAGATACAGTAAACGTAAGCCTACCACTTTTTTAAAGAAAATATCAACAGAGACGTTTGCTCGATTTCAAGAAAGTTTATTTGAGTTCCCCGGTTTCTTTTTTCAAGTAAGAAATGTTCGTTCCTATCCATATCCTTACGGGGCGCACTTGTTGGGATATATTAGCGAAGTTAATCCTACACAAATTGAAAAATCAGAAGGGAAATATAAAAGAGGAGATTACATCGGAGCAAATGGTTTGGAGTATCAATACGAAGATAGTTTAAGAGGAATCAAAGGTCGAGAGTTAGTATTAAAAGATAATGTAGGTCGAGCTGTAGGTGCATATAAAGATGGTAAAGAAAATCTTCCTGCAACCTCAGGAAGAAATTTGATGAGTTCTATTGATATAAAATTGCAAGCCTACGCTGAGCAATTGATGGCAAACAAGACGGGAAGTGTAGTAGCGATTGAACCCAAAACTGGCGAGATACTTACCATGGCAAGTATGCCAACTTACGACCCTAATATTTTATCTATAAATAGAAATAGAGGAAACGCATTTAACCAATTACAATCGGATTCTTTGCGACCATTTTTTGATAGAGCAGTCATGGCGCAATATCCTCCTGGTTCTATTTTTAAAACAGTCATGGCACTTGCTGCCATGGAAATGGAAGAAACTTATCCTAGTCGATTTATTTCTTGCCCAGGTTATTATGACAATAATGGAACTATCCAACGTTGTCATGAACACTCACCTACATACAATTTGGAAATCGCAATGCAGCATTCTTGCAATACTTACTTTTTTCATTTGCTAAGAAATTGTATTGATAAATATGGTTATAGTAATCCATCCGCAGGTTTGGATACGTTGGCGAGTTATTGGGAAGATTTTGGACTAGGAAATCGACTCGGTATTGATTATCCAAATGAAGCAAAAGGAAATATTCCAACCTCGAAATATTACGATTATATATATCCAAAAAAGAAAGGAAGTTGGCGTTCGCCTACAATTACTTCAATTGGAATTGGGCAAGGTGAAATTCAATTGACCACTTTACAAATGGCAAACCTTGCTGCCATCATTGCTAACAGAGGAAAATATTATCCACCTCGATTAGCAAAAGGATTTTATGAAAATGGTCAACTGACTCCAATACCTAAACCGCCGCTCAAACAAGTAAAAGTTAGTGAAGAACATTTTGATCCAATCATAAGAGGAATGGAACGAGTGATTACAAGCGGAACAGCTACGATTGCTTATACTCCAGGAATTGCCATCTGCGGAAAAACAGGAACTTCTCAAAATCCACGTGGAGCAGATCACTCTGTGTTTTTTGCATTTGCTCCAAAAGATGATCCTCAAATTGCGATTGCAGTTTATGTAGAGCATGGCGTTTGGGGAGCAAGGTATGCTGCACCTATTGCAAGTTTGATGATTGAAAAATATCTCAACAAAGAAATTGCACCAGGAAGAAAATATTTAGAGAAAAAAATGATTAAGGCTGATTTGATAAAAATTAATCCTTAAGGACTTTTTTCCAAAATATAAAAGTGTTCAATTCAATCAGTTTTATATTTAGTTCGCATTCCTAAATAACCAAAAGCAAAAAAGAAAGAATTGGAGATTAAAATTATTTCGTGGAATTGCAATATGGCTTTTAGAAAAAAGTTTGAAAAGGTCATTGAATTAAATCCAGATTTATTAGTCATCCAAGAATGTGAAAATGATTCCAAATTAAAAAAACATTTAGAATCAATAAATTACAACCAATTAATATGGTATGGAGACAATCCACATAAAGGAGTTGGAATATTGAGTTTTAACTCTCTTGAAATAGAACTCAATCAAAATCACAATCCAGAATTTAAATATATAATTCCAATTAATTTAAAAGCAAAAAAAAAGATAATCAACCTTTTTTGTATTTGGGCAATGCCTCACAAAGATGAAAGGATTAAAAGTTATGTAGGACAGATTTGGGGAGCGATAAATTATTACGAAAAAAAATTAAATACAGAATCAATTCTAATTGGCGATTTTAATAGCAATGCGATTTGGGACAAAAAGAGAAGAATTGGAAATCATACAGATGTAGTTGATTTTCTAAATCAAAAAAAGATTCAAAGTATTTATCATGAGAAATTTGAAATAAAACATGGAGAAGAAAAACATCCAACTTTATTCCTTTTAAAAAAAGAAGAAAAAAAATACCACATGGATTATTGCTTTGCTTCTAAAAAAATGTGCTCAAATAAAACTACTTTTAAAATTGGCAAATATAAAGATTGGATTAAATTGAGTGACCACATGCCAATAATAATTGATAATTTAAACATATAAAAAAGAAAGCCTGTGTCATACAACAACTTGTTTACTCTCTTTCTTATCACTTCGTTTTTATTTTTTTTTGGAAATAAAACTCACGCTCAGACTTCACCAGATGAATTTTCAAAATTAGATTTAATCTTCGTAGGCGATGTGATGGGACATAGTCCACAAATCAAATCCGCTCAAGTCGTAAAAGAAAAACAATACAATTACGAACCTTGTTTTCAATATGTAAAACCTATTATAGAAAAAGCAGATTTGGCAATTGCCAACCTCGAAGTAACACTTCCAGGTCAACCTCCTTATAAAGGTTATCCTCAATTTCGAAGTCCTGATGAATTAGCTTTGGCATTGCGATTAGCAGGTTTTGATATGTTAGTCACTTCCAATAATCACTCTAACGACGCAGGTAAATTAGGCGTAATCAATACCATCAATACGGTCAAAGATTATGGATTTTATCAGACTGGAACATTTAGAAATATGGAAGAGCGGGAGCTCTTCTACCCACTTATAGTTTATAAAAATGATTTTAAAATTGCCTTCTTAAATTATACCTACGGAACGAATAGTTTAAAAACTCAACCTCCAACTTTTGTTAATTATTTAGACGAGGAGTTGATGGAGAAAGATATGGAGTTGGCTCGGCAATTAGAACCTGATGCAATAATTGTAATCACACATTGGGGCAAAGAATATAAATTGCTTGAAAGTAAAAAACAAAAAAAGATTGCTCAAAAATTATTTAAATGGGGAGCTGATCTGATCATCGGAATGCATCCACATGTAGTGCAACCTATTCGTAAGATGAAGATTGCTCAAGAAGATGGAGTTATGAAAAATGGGTTGGTGACGTACTCGCTAGGTAATTTTATTTCCAATCAACAAAAGCTAAATACCGACGGAGGATTGATGTTTGAAATTTCTTTATTGAAAAATAAAAAGACCAATGAGGTAACTCTTGGCGAACATCATTACATTCCAGTTTGGCGATACGTTTATAAAGAATCGAAAAAGAAAAGAACTTACTTCACCGTTCCGCTTGCAGCTTTCGAAAAAGGAAATGAATCATGGTTAGGTATGGATGATGAAAATAAACAAGCGATGAAAGCTTTCGCCAAAACGACTCGAGATCATATGAATCAATTCGACAGCGAAGAAAGAAAAATTACATTAGAAGAATTAGGAGATGTTCCAAAATTAGCACGACCGAAAAAAATAATTCCTAAAAAGGAAAAGAAAGAAGCACCTAAAGTACAAGTCCAAGAAGGAAATTAAAAACAAAAAAATCGTAGCACAGTTCCAAACTGTGCCGCGGCTATATGAAATAAAAATTCTTATTTAAAAAAATGTCTATCAAAATATCCGTGGCACGGTAGTAACCGTGCTACGGGTTTCTGCTTAAAAATAAAAGTAAAAAACACTATGACCATTTCAGCCATCGTAGCAGTAGCAAAAAATAACGTCATCGGAAAAGACAATGACATCCCGTGGTACTTACCTGCCGATTTAAAGTATTTTAAAAAAACAACTTTGAATCATCATATCATCATGGGAAGGAATTGTTATGAATCTATAGGTAAGCCTTTGCCTAAAAGAACAAATGTGATAATGACTCGCAATCCTTTTTATGTCGTTACGAATTCCTATATCACACACTCATTAGATGAGGCATTGCAGTTGGCAGAAGACAATGGCGAAGATGAAGCATTCATTATAGGTGGAGCTCAGATATATGAATTGGCAATGGATAGATGTGATAAATTATATTTGACGGAAGTGGACTTGGAAGTTGATGGTGATGTTTTATTTCCAAAAATAAATATGGAGGAGTGGGAGTTGATAAGTGAGGAGGCGCATCAGGCGGAGGGGAAGAATGAGCATGATTATGTGTTTAAGGTATTTAAAAGAAAGTAGGTTTAAGACATAATTTTTTTTGTACGCTAACTTGTTTTTTTAACACATAGTCACATAGAATACATAGTTTTTTCTATTACTAAAATTCATGTTTATTTATCAGGTAGCATTTTATAATATTGGTTGACAAAAGTTTTTTGTCCTTCGTTAAAAATATTATTGCAATTGAAATTAATTAATATTGCTTTAGGTATTTCCATTATTCTTGCATAAGACATAGCTTGAGCATCGAACAAAGGAATTAATTGAGCGACTGATTTTAGTTCAATAACTATACAATTCTCTACTAATAAATCAAATCTCAGTTGAGCATCTAGTTCAAATCCTTTATACATGACAGGGAAATCTTTTTGACTTTTTACATTTATTCCCCTGAGTGTCAATTCATGAATCATGCAAGCTTCATATATTTTTTCTAATAAACCAGGTCCCAATTCTTTATGTACCTCAATAGCTGCGCCTATAATTTCATAAGTCAAATTTGAAATATACATTTTTGTTAATCTTCTCATAGTATTAAAATCCTTATTTAAAAATAGAATAGAAAGCGTTAGATATTATTACTCATAATCTAATTGTTTTTTAAATGTAAAATTATTAGCTGAAAAATTAAACTGATAAGAGAGATTTGTATTTATATTGTTTTACTACATATCAGTAATTTTTTTTCGAAGAAAAGGATAAAGAGGACTATGTGACTATGTGTTAAAAAAAAAAATATTGTGTTTTTTCAAGT
>JALZVK010000441.1 GCA_023301005.1 Saprospiraceae bacterium
ACTCATACACTTAAACACTTTTAAAAAGAAGGCTGACTAGATAGGAGATAATTTCTTAAAGGAAGTTCTGCCATTTTTCCAGAAGCATCTAGTAGTTCGATATACAACATATAAATTTCTTGTTCGATACTAAATTGCTCCAATTCTTTATTGAATCGGCTACCTTTTAATTTTAATAAAGCTAGAGGTGATGCACCAGCTATTTTTTGATATTGCTTTAGAGCAAAATCAGCTTGGCTATTTTCTAATTGTTTTTGGAGTAATTGATAGAGTTGATATTGATGTTCCATTTCCAGACGAATTCTTGCCATTCTATCTGTCAATGCAATTTGAAGTTCTTTGTATTTTGTTTCTTCATCCATTCTCTCAAATTCTAACTCTGCTAAATCCAACTCTTCCGTATTCCGCACAGGAATTCTAATTCCTAATCCTAATGTTAGATTTTGCTTAATTCCTTGTTTATCAGTTCCACCAATTCTTGCTTGAAAATATTCAAATGTATTTTCTTCTCTCGCCTTCCGCACTTCTTGTTCTCGAATTGCCATTGTCGCATTTAAATTTCTTTTGACTAAATCAGCATGACTTGCCGAAGGCTCAGTTGGAAGCATTCGCATCGACTCCATCAATTCATCCAAGCTAATCAATTTTATATTTTCAACTTTTAAAAAACCTTGATTCGCAGACCAATTGTAAATTTTTTGTTGAGCAAATTTTGCAGCATTTTCTAATTTTAAAATCCCCAACTCCGCAGCATGTAATTCATCTTCTGCATCAATCATATCAGTAATGTCAAAACTCGGAAGATTAATACTCCTTTTATACACTGTCAATCTATCTTCCAATATTAAGACTTGCTCTTTCTTCGTATCTATTAATCTTTCAAAATAAATTGCTTCCAAGATTCCAACATACCGATCTTCCAACAACTCATGAATTAAGATTTTTTCTTCGATACTATTCAATTCGATTTTTGCTTGATGCAAATCCTTTTGTGCCTTTTGTTCTTTTCGAGTGTGAAACCGAGCACGTACCGCATACTGTTGTTCCTTCAATTCAAAATCATTTGTCTCTGTCCGAAATTCAATTTCGTCCACTAAGGGTAATTTACTTTCTAGATTTTTTAAAACATCAACACGTTGCTGTTGCAACTGAATTGAGTATTCATTTTTAGCGGTAGCTAAAACATCAGAAGTAGTTAAATCGACTTGTGCATGAGTTGATAAAAAAAAGAATAGAAATAAAAAAGCACCTATCACCTTTTGAGTAAGGGATTTATAAATTTTTATATACTGACCAATTGGTTGAAATTTGTAAGTAACCATCATTCTTTACCCGTAATTATTTTTTGAGTTTGCTCTTCACTTTTATCAAAAATAGAATCAAAGATACTACGAGATTCTTGATTAGCTTTCAGCAAATTCAACCTCACTTTTTCTTTTTGTAAAAAATGATTAGTTGATGGAATAGTAATTAAAACTTCTCGACCGTAAGTTTTCAATTCAGGATTCTTTCGCAATCGTTCTGGAATTTCTACAATTCTAGAACCCAAACCTGTAACGACTCCTTGTATATTATGCTCAGGATGTTGCGTTGAAATCGCTCGTAAAGTATCACCAACTTCAACTTCCAAAATCAGATTTTCATGAACGAAGCCTTTGACCATAGTTGGATTTTGTTCATAAAAAGAAATCAAAGTATTGAAGGAAGAAATGTTTTCTTTTTCTTTACAATAAATATTTCCAATCAATCCATCCGTTGGAGCATAGATCGAAAGTTTTTCTTTTTCTGAATTATAGAACTTCGCATTGTTTCTCAGTTTCCTAATTTGTATCGCTTTTGGATTACTCGAAGAATTCATTTCTTCTTCCAATCTTGCGATTTGAACATCTAAAGGTTTTACGGTAAAATTCAATTCTTCTCTCAACGAAGCTATCTTTCCAGCAATCGGATTAATCGTGCTTCCTTCGGAAACATCTATACTTTTTAAATCTTTCACTAAAGATCGATTCACTTCTAGCTCCGTTTCTAACTGTCGAATTTGAGCTCTGATTTCACTTTCCTTTGCTACCTTTTGCGCTTGTAGTCGATTGATAGAAGAACGCATATCTGCTTTCCAGATATCTTGTTCCGTTTTTAATTCTTCAATCGAATATTTAATATCATCTAACTTCAATCCGAAATTAGAATGTGTTACCTCCGCAAGCAATGCTCCTTCTTTTACCTTTTGACCTGGAGTGACTAACAATCTATTGACCTCGATAGGATGGTCAAGATTGATTTCTGTTTCTTTAGTTTCTGCAAAACCATAAAACATCACCGTATGTTTTCCATACCGAGCATTGAGTTGCCATACCGCAGCAACTACTACAAAAAACAAAAGATATATTAAATTAAAATGCCTCATGATTTACTTGGTAATTTTGAATAATCTAAAATTCTTAATCCATTTCCCCTTATCATACACTTTTAAATTTAAAGGAAAAATTTCCACCCCCCAGCCCCCGTCAGCGGGGGAGAAAATTGTGCTAAATTAAAAAGTGTACAATAATGAAGATTAATTCTATTAAATTTCTTCAAATGTATCTTGAATATTAAATCGAACACTCGCCACCTCAGGTACTTGTCTTAATACCTTTGCTAACTTAATTCCCTCTTCTACTTTTTTCATTTTCAATTGATATTCGTATTCGACTATATTTTCTTTTTCAGTAGAATTAAATGTTTTATATCGTTTGAGGGAAAACCTATAACAATGCTTTTTCAAAATTACTTTTACCTCTTTCAATTTCTCCATATCATCTGGCATTTGAAAACTAAGTGATGCCACTAAATTATTTTGCCTACTAAAAGGTGTTAATCTCAACGCAAAAGCAGTTGCACAAAAACCAACTGTTCCAACTATCGCAATTACAAATGCATATACTCCACAACCAATACCAACCGCCAAAGAAGAAAACATAAAAACAATGTTCCTTGGATTTTTCAATGTAGTCCGAAATCGAATTACCGCCAACGCTCCCAACATACCTAACCCTCTTGCTACGCTATCTCCGATGGCTTGCATCACCGTCGCAGTCACTATCGAAAGCAATACCAATGCTTGAATAAAATACATAGGTCTTGACACTTCTCTTGATGTTTTTTCATAAGTGAAAGCAATCAGCGAAGACAATATAAATGAAAACAAAACGGTATATATTATTAGTAAAAGAGTAGGGTTTTCCGTATTGTTTTGGATACTAAAAAAATCGACCATATAAGTCTTGTTATTTGAAAATAAGAATTAATTATACTTTCCTTATTGGATTTTAAAATTCAAAAGTCAGAAAATATATTTATTTTTGATGAGCTTGTAAAAACTTTTAACAAAATAATTTTTGCCTAAAACATTAAGACAAGCAATAATAGAAATGACTTACTTTACTTTTTATATTATTATTTCTAAAAAACAGTAAGTCAATAATTCTAAGAATTTATTAAACATCAAATATACTAATCCTTTATTTGGGAATTAATATTAAAGTTATGTTTTCTCTACAAAGATTAAATAAGTGATACTTAATTGTCAATGTAAATATCAAAATATTATTGTTATGGAAAGTCAATCTTCGTTAAGTACTCTACTAAAAGTCGTGATTCCTACTGCGATTCTAATTAGTTTGATATGGCAATTTAGTCAAGTGTCTTTTTTTATAAATGGATGGGCGCAACCTGGGACGACAAGTATTCCCCTTTTTTTATTGCAGGTTTTTTCTATCTCATTTTTACTTTGGATGAGTTTTAGGTGGTATCGTAATCAGAGTAAAGGAACTGATATTTCTTTTGGAAAATTTATGCTTCAAGGATTTTTGACAGGTGTGGGCATTGCTATTTTTGGGACTATGTTATTTCAAATTTATACTCAATTTATCAATCCTGAATATTTCAGTTCGCTACAAGAAATGTATCAGCAAAGTTGGTTGCAAAGAGGTTTGACAGAATTAGAAATTCAAAAACAATTAGCAACTAATGAGTGGTTGCAAAATTCTCTAGGAGGAATTATTTATAGTTTTTTCTTCGTCATTGCGATGACTATATTGTTTTCTATATTACCTGCGATTCAAGTTAATCGGAATGCTCAATTCAAGTAAGTTTAATATATCAATTATGAATATTCAATTATCTACCTCGTTTTTAAAATCAGACAAAGGAGCGTTAGCGATTTTTATATTAGTCGGATATTTCGCTGCATTTGCAATTTATTATATTGATGAAGGCAACTATCATTTTAATGGATTAGCACAACCTGCGGAGTGGATTTTTTTAAGTGTATATGCGCTGATTTTTGCGGGATGCTCACGCATCGTTTATAGTTTTGTTAAACAAGCGGAAATGTCTCAGTTAGCAAAAGTTATTCTTTCTTCTATCGGCGGTTTAATGATGATACCTTTTATAGTGATTATACTAGGTTTTTTATTACAAATATTAAAAGTGTTTTAAAATACTTTAGAGATGTTTAAAACTTTAACGCCATCTTAATAAACTAGACCTTGCCAAAAGCGTTATTATTCCATTACTTTACGTCATAAAAACGATTAACAAATTTAGCATAGAAGAAAAAATATAGATATGAAATATTTAATGTCAATCATTCTCGTAGGAAGTCTTTTAGTTTCAGGTTTTTCTCAAACCAAAAGAGACTTTTCAGATGCAAGTCACTCTGACCCTGAGGCAACTAAAATTTTGGATAAGGTCAATAAAAAGTATCAAGCGTATAAAAGTATAACTGCTACTTTTACTTTGGAAATAGAAATTCCTGAAGAACCTATTGACAAACAAACAGGTGTACTCAAACAACAAGGTGATAAATATTATGTGGACTTTAATTCTTATTCCATGATTTCTGATGGTAAGAGTCTTTGGATTCACAATAAGGCTAATGAGGAAGTGCAATTAAACGATGCACCTGATGAGGATGAAATGGGAGATGAAGATTTTATTGCTCCGCAAGATTTTTATAAATTTTATCAGAGTGGGAAATATGCTTATGCTTTGACTAATGCAATTTACGAAGAAGGTAAGCCTGTTTTACAAATTGAATTTAAACCGCTTGATGATGATTCTGAATATTCAAAAATTAGAATGACTATCGAAAAGAAAACTTCAAAAGTAAAACGTGTAAAAGTTTTCTCTAAAGATAGTTCTAGATTTACCTTAACTATTAATGAGTTGACTCCTAATAAAACATTCTCTAATTCGGATTTTGTTTTTGATAAAAGTAAATTTCCTGATGTGCATGTGGAGGATTTAAGATTTTAAATTCATAAAAAATTAATTTTGTTTTTTTGGAAAACCCATCTTGGTAACGAGATGGGTTTTTTAATTTTATATCCACATAAAAGCACTAGCTAGTAGGTTGATTAAAAAATATAATTCAAACAGAATTACAGGTGCAATTAAGATTACTGTAAATATATTTTCCTTCAAAGAATTTCTGATTCTCCATAATTCCAATAAACTAAAGAGAAGTAAAACATAAAAAATTGGAAGAAATATATTCCAATTATAAACACCATTGAAAAATCGAACACATTCATAACTACCTTCAATTGTACTAAATTTACCAGGTCGTATTACTAAAAAAATAAAAAATATCAAGAAGCTTGTTAGAGATGGAACTTTCCACATTGTAATTATAGATTTAAATTATTCAATTTTCAATCTCAGAGTATTTCTTTCAAGGTATTGTTTTTTTTTAAATACCCAAAACTTTGAATCCTCCCTACACTTACATTATTTTAGCGAAAAATTAAATATACCTCAATGGGCTATAAATCATTCTTAGTTAAACCTTTTGCAAAAAAAATTGCACGCGATATAGATAAGTGGTCAAGTCAAGCAGTAGAAGCGCAAGAAGAAGTTTTTCAATATTTATTAAAAAATGCGAAGCATACTGTTTTTGGGAAAGACCACAAATTTGAAAATATCAAATCCTACGAAGCATTTAAAGATCAAGTGCCTGTTAGAGATTACGAAGGCTTGAAAGATTATATCGAAAAAATTAAAAATGGAGAATCCGATGTACTCTGGAAAGGTGTCCCTAAATATTTAGCAAAAACATCTGGTACTACTTCAGGTGTAAAATATATTCCGCTTACCAAAGAAAGTATTCCTAATCATTTTGGAACTGCTCGAAATGCTTTGTTCAATTATTATGCTCGTACTGGAAAGGGCAAATATTTGGATGGCAATATGATTTTCCTTTCAGGGAGTCCTGAGTTAACTGAAGTTGGAGATATCAAAACGGGAAGACTTTCGGGTATCGTCAATCATCAAGTTCCTTCATGGTTACGCAAAAATCAATTGCCCTCCTACCCTACTAATTGCATTGAAGAATGGGAAGATAAATTAGAAAAAATCGTAGAAGAAACGATTGATAAAGATATGCGACTCATCAGCGGTATTCCGCCGTGGGTGCAAATGTATTATGAGCGATTGCTCGAAGTGAGTGGTAAGAAATATGTAAAAGATTTGTTTCCGAATTTTTCAGTTTTCGTTTATGGCGGAGTGAACTTTGAACCTTATCGTTCGAAGTTGGAAGAGTTGGTGGGGAAACGATTGGATAGTGTAGAGACGTACCCTGCGTCGGAAGGATTCATTGCTTTTCAAGATGCGCAACCACATGAGGGATTATTATTAAATGCTTACTCAGGTATTTTTTATGAGTTTATTCCTACGAGTGAAATTCATAATGAAAATCCTACTCGACTTTCTTTAGGTGAAATTGAATTGGGTGTCAACTATGCAATTATCTTAAATACCAATGCTGGACTTTGGGGTTATAATATTGGAGATACGGTTCAGTTCGTTTCTAAAAATCCTTATCGGTTAATCGTTTCAGGTCGAATCAAACATTTTATTTCTGCCTTCGGCGAACATGTTATTGGTAAAGAAGTGGAAGAAGCTTTACTAAGTGTAGCGAATGCGCAAGGTGTAAAAATTGTAGAGTTTACCGTTGCGCCTCAGGTGACTCCTACTGATGGTGAATTACCTTATCATGAGTGGTTTATTGAGTTTGATGAAATTCCTAACAATATAAATACATTTTCTGCGGAAGTGGATAAAGCGATGATTCAGCAGAATATTTATTATGAAGATTTGATTGTTGGAAAAATTTTACAACCGTTGAAGATTAGAAGTATGAAGCGAGATACTTTTCGAACTTATATGAAATCGCAAGGTAAGTTGGGTGGTCAAAATAAAGTTCCTCGATTGTCGAATGATAGAAAGATTGCGGATTTGTTGGAAGGTTTTATTTTAAAATAAATACTTGTATTAATTTACCGCAGAGTTAATAGTGAGTGTTCGCAGAGTAACACAGAGTTTTACTAAACATTCTTAAAAACTCTGTGTTACTCTGCGAACACTCATTTATAACTCTGCGGTAAAAATATTTTTAGCTTGTATTTTAAAAATACTAATCAGCATGTCAAAGTCAACTCACTCCATTGATATTATCAAAATCAATTCTACTAAAACTTCTAACCACCAAGATCATCTTGCCGTTGAAGAACCTTTAGAAATTCAATTAGAATATGGTACTACTGACCAACGTCAACGTAAAAGCATTTCGATAACAATGCGTACACCTGGACATGATATTGACTTAGCCGCAGGTTTTTTATTTACCGAAGGTATTATTAATTCCTTTTCTCAAATAAAAAAAATCGAACATACTCAACAATGGAATCCCGATGCAAAAGATAATGTCATACTCGTTTCTTTAGCAGAAGAAGTGGACATTGATTTTAAAAAACTAGAGCGACATTTTTATACTTCATCTAGTTGTGGCGTTTGTGGCAAATCGAGTATTGATGCAGTCAAGATGACTTCGTTTGCTTCGCTTCCTATTCAGGAACCTATTTTTGATTTACAAATGATACACTCGTTTCCTATTGCTTTAAGAGAATTGCAATCTGTGTTTTCTGATACAGGTGGTCTTCATGCTGCTGCGTTATTTGATGTGGAAGGAAAGATGCATTTGTTGAGAGAAGATGTCGGGCGACATAATGCAGTTGACAAATTGATAGGTGCTGCAATCGCTAAAGGTCTTTATCCTTTACACCAATTTCTAATCATGGTGAGTGGTCGAGCTAGTTTTGAATTGATACAAAAATCATTGATGGGAGGTATTCCTATTTTAGCGGCGGTAGGTGCGCCAAGTAGTTTGGCTGTACAATTGGCGGAAGAATCGGGAATGACTGTTTTGGGATTTGTTAGGAATGATAGGTTTAATATTTATTCGCATCCTGAGCGGATTTATTTAAAAGAATAATAAGTATTCGGACATAAGTAATCATGTATTTATGACGGACTACTTAATGAGAAGAGGGAAAAGGGAGGAGAGATTAGAGAGGAAAGAGTTGATACTCTCATGAAATTTATAAAAAACAAAAAGAGAAAAGCCTCTGAGTCATTCGACTCAGAGGCTTTTTATATTCAATTTAATAATTCTTAAAAATTATTTAATCGTTAGTTTTTCAACAACGATTCCTTCATCAGTACTTACTTTTACGAAGTACATTCCAGCAGGAATACTTGAAACATTTAAGTTCATCGTTTCAATTCCATTTGAAGTTCTAAATGAACGAGTCATTAATTCTTTTCCATCTAAGCTTAAAATTCTAACTGTTGCATCAGATTGCTTATCATTCAATACATGAAGATTTACAATATCATCAGTTGGATTTGGAAATAAGCTAACTTCCATATTTGTATCAAATGGATCAGTTGTACTTACTGTTCCTCCTGATTCAACAATAGTTCCACGAGGAATTCCGATTGCACAAACGTCATCTCCATCTCCTGAAGTTAAACATGCTTGACCTTCGTAATTTCTCATATCCATAACTTCAATATCATCAACAAACCAACCCACTCCACTTGTATTATCATCTGAACCGAAACGGAATCGGATGTGTACATCTTCTCCGATATAGTCTGCCAAGTCAACATAAGTAGCCGTAAATTCAGGTCCTGTCAAGTTACTCTCTCCTGAGAAAGCAGAAAGGAAAGGAATTACAAATGTTGCATATTGTAATTCTCTTGGGTATCCTTCTCTAAACATTTTGTCACCAAGTTGTAACCAGTTATCTCCAGCATCAGTTGAAATTTCTACTAATCCACCATCAGCAGCATGCTCTGTTTCATACCAGTGATAAAATCTTAATACAGGTTGTGTACCACTTATCGTAAATGGCTCAAGGTTAAGGAATGTTTGCTGAGATTCAATTGCAATATCTTGAATATACCAAGCAGCATCTCCACTATTTGAAAGTGAATCATCTCTAATATTCCAGATATTAGTACCATTAAGAATTTCAATATCCCAATTACCATCTCCATCTTCCATATCATCATAAAAGTTTTGGATAGAAGAGATATTAGGGTCAGTATTCAATTGATAAGTAAGTTCCATTACATCTTGTGAAGCAACATCTCCTAAGCTAAATACAACTGTATTTCCGCTTGCAGTACCACCGTTAGTTGCAGAACCTGCTACGTAACTTGCACCTGCTGGAATTTCATCAGTTACTACTACATCAGATACTGTATTATCTTTGTAGTTAGTCACTTGAATAGTTACATCAATCACATCACCTGCTGCTACTATATCTGTAACTGTTTTAGTAATTCGCATATCTTTAGTACACTCACCTGGTAGACTAAAATCTTCGAAACCATCGCTTGTGTTATTTGAACTTACTTGATCAGCTTCTAATCCCATTCCTCTTCTTGCAAATGCTTCCCAAATAATACATTGATTAGCTCCATTATATAATATTACGTCTGCTGCTAATATCGCATCTCTACCATCAATATAACCTGGTCCACAAGGACTTAATCTCATTCCTTCCATTGCTAAATGTACAGCAATATTATTTCCACCTGTACCTTCAAGATAATCAGCGTCAAAACCATGTTCATCAACTAATCCCCAAAACATATCCCAAAGTACTGATGCCCAAATTGTTCCTCTTGCATGTTGCGCTTCTCCAACTATATCTTTGTAAGTAACTGGATTCAAACTCATATCAGTTGAGTAAGGGTGACGACGAATACCTCTTCCGTCATTATCTTGACGTTGCGTATAAGTTCCGATTCCTTTTGACATGTCACCTGTATCACCAGGTTTAACTGTAGTAACTAAACTAAAGAAATCACTAATTCCTTCTCCCATTTGTTCTCCATTATTCAAACAACCAACATTGTTTCCTCCACCTATCGTTCTGATAGAAATACCATGACCATACTCATGAGCAATTACTCCATTATCAATTGCACCAGAAACAAAACCAGGTCCTGAGTTAGCAGGCTCAACAAATGTCAATACCAAACCATTTCCTGCAAAACCTCTAATCGTAGCACAATCACTATTTGTCATTGAAATTACTGGAATAGTAACAGATCCTGCTAAATCTCCAGGTCCTAATCCTGCTAATACATCTTCGAAATTACAAATGATAGCTCCTACTGCTCCAGCTTCTTGAGCATTAAATACCTTAGTACTGAATTGACAAATACCTCTATCAATGATTGCAATTTTACCAGCAATTTCTGCTGGGTTAATTAATGTTTCACAAGCCATTGTAGGTGTAATAGAACCATCATTTACCATAGCTGCTTCAGCTGTTAATGGATTCATATCTATCTGTCCACCCCAATCTCCTGGATGAGAAACATCATAAATACCTGCTACATCATTTGGCGCATCTACAGTTAATAATCCTTCTGTACCTGAGTTCCATAAAAACATTTGCATCGTACCATTTCCTCCATCAGTTGGAGTTCCAAAAGTCGCATTATTAGTACCACTTCCATCATGAACTTGTACATTTACATGGTCATTACCATTACCTCCGTTTCCGTAATTATTAGCTTGGAAGTTTCCACCTGCTTCATCAAATCCATATGCATATGCATAATCATGCATAAAGTTAACCATGAAAAATGCATTGGTAACTGCTGCTGATTCAAATGACTCAGGCTCGTTATTTACATCGATTGGATAATCAAAAATCAATTCTACATCTCCGTCTGGCTCATCGTTTTGAGAAATACCTGAACCGTTTAAATCTAAATATGAGTGCGCATTATTACCTCTAGTGATAGTAAATTCTGGTCCAGCTTGACCATTAGTATCATGCCATCCAAAAGGAGAAGCTGTAAGATATTCGATTCCAGAAAGTGAATTTCTACTTCCGTGTGATGGACTTTCGTGTGGGTGTAAATTCCCCATTGCATCTATCTCACCATATACATTATAAATTCCACCCAACACTACATTTGAAGGTGCTTCAGTTTTTTTCTTTTGCGAATTAACGATCTTCACATTATCCAAACTTCTACAAGCAACATCATGGTTATGATATGGCTTATCATGAAATTGACATTTAACAATTAAGTTATACTTATCTAACATTTTTCCGTTAGTAGCATCTATTTTTAATTTCCAAAAATCATTCGCTGTTAACATTTCAATACTCACTTCCCATACCAAACGAACTTCATCTCCATTTGGAAATAATTTTAAGTTAACAGTCATATCCGATTTTGAATATGCTCCTTTATCAAAAACAAATTTTTGACTATTGATTCTTTCCTTCTCTACTAAACTACTATTCATAGGTACATCTAAATGATCTAAAGCAGCTTGTATCGCATCTGCAGGATTAATACTTGGAGATACTGTATTTACTTTACTAGCAAGATCCTCAACGAATCTATTTCCAGTATGTGCTACTTCTCCAGCATTAGTAATAGCAAAATTAAATATTGCATTGTCCACTTCAACTCCTTGGTGACGTTGCACTAAATAAATCATTGTTGCTTGAGAAGGTGTACTCACATATTTATCAGAAACAATTATATCAGAGATATCCTCGCTTGTGAATTTTAATTGCTCTTTGTTATTTTCTAAATGACGAAAAGCGATGTCTAAGTGGCTTTGGTTTTGCCCTATGACCGTGAAGCTAAATAGCATTAGCATCAACATGACGTTAAATAATTTGGTTCTAGTAGAAGTGACTTTCATGTTTAATCTTTTTTTTATTAGGAAAAATTGAATGTTTTCGTAAAAATACAAAAAATTGATACCTCTTAATCTTATTACTATATATAGAACTAGAAGCCTGAACGACATATTTACAAAAAAGTCGAGGCTTTTTGCAAAGTAATCCGATAAAAAGCAAGTATGAATATAAGTTTAATATATGTGTAAATGAAAAAATATTATAATTAAATATCATCTACCTTATCGATTCTAATTTTTTATAGGGCTTGTTAACCTTTTATGTAATTGCCATATATCAAATAACATTTCATTCGGTATTCCATAATTTTATCCCTAATTTTGCGAAATTGTTAAAACAATTATGTTTTAAACAAACACACTATATCAAACACTAAAATATACACCTACTTAAGCATGGCGAAAAAAAAAGGTAAAAGCCAACTTTCTTTAAACCTACGAATCAAGGACGAGCGTATTTATAAACTACTCGGACTCCTTAGTATTTTTATTGCATTATATCTATTCATCGCATTTGTATCCTATTTATTTACTTGGCAGGTTGACCAATCTCATGTATTAGAAAAATCATGGGACTTCCTTAGAGATACCGAAACTAGTGCTGCCAATTGGTTGGGACGACTCGGTGCTATAGTTTCTAATATGTTTGTGTATTGGGGATTTGGATTGCCTTCATTTATCATCGTTTTCCTTTTGACAAAGATTGGATTGAATACGCTTAAAGAAAGACCTTTTAATGAAAATGTTTCATTGATATGGAGTAGCTTTTTATGGTTATTATCTTTATCTATTCTTTTTGATTTCTTTTTCCATACGCATCAATTTCCTTACGGAGGTACATTTGGAAAATATATGACTTCTTGGTTATTAAAATTGATTGGAAAATTTGGCTTAATTGCTTTAATGATATTTACAGCTTTTACAGCTTTCATTTGGTCTAATAATCCTAACTTTAATGAGCTGACTATAGATAAGGTCATTCAAGATATTCGTTTCTTCTTCGAAGATTTATTTAGTGGAAATATTTTAAATAGAAAGAAAAGAAAAAAAATTGCTACTGCTAAGAGTAGCCGAGCAACTTCAAATACTGGAGGTCTTCTTCCTCGTAACTCAGGAGACTCTACAAAAGCACCTGTTTCTGATCTCGAAATTTCAACTGGAGAAAGCGCACCAACTGATGAAGTTCCAACGCCTCAACCTGAAATAAAAAAAGGTCAACTTGCTTTTGATTTAGAAAAGAAAAAAAGAGAGAAGCCTCAAACACTTCGTTCAGGAGAATCTAAATTAGAAATCACACCTACCACTCCTCCACCTGTTATTCCAGATGAAGAACCTGCGGAGAAGCCTACGACTTTGACTTCTAATTATGCGGAGACCACTTTGGATATTCAAACGGATAATCAAATCCATACAGAACCTTATGATCCTACATTGGATTTGTCATCTTATGAACATCCCGTAAGTTCATTGTTAGATGATTATAGTGATCAGAATTTTGAAATAGACAGACAAGAATTAGAACAAAATAAAGATCAGATTATCGAGACTTTGTTAAACTACAAAATCGAGATTGTCAAAATCAAAGCGACGATAGGACCGACTGTTACACTTTATGAAATTGTACCCGCTCCTGGAGTTCGTATCTCTAAAATCAAAAACTTAGAAGACGATATTGCATTGAGTCTTTCCGCTATGGGAATTCGTATCATTGCTCCTATTCCTGGAAAAGGAACTATCGGTATTGAGGTCGCTAATAAAAATACTCAAATCGTTTCCCTTAAAGAAATGCTACAATCTGAAAAGTTCAAACGAGCTAAAATGGATTTGCCAATTGCTTTGGGTAAAACAATTCAGAATGAAGTATTTATAGCTGACTTAGCTAAGATGCCTCACCTTCTTATAGCAGGTGCAACGGGTCAAGGTAAGTCTGTTGGTATTAATGTTATATTAATGTCTTTGCTTTATAAGAAGCACCCTTCTCAAATCAAATTAGTTTTGATTGACCCGAAGAAGGTGGAGCTTTTCCCTTATAGCAAAATCGAAAATCACTTCCTCGCTTATCTCCCGGGATTGGATGAACCAATCGTAACTGATGTAACGAAAGTAGTACATACCTTAAATTCATTAATGATAGAAATGGATGAAAGGTATAATTTATTGAAAAAAGCACATGCTCGAAATATTAGAGAGTACAATGATAAATTTGTTTCTCGCAGATTGAATCCTAATAAAGGACACAGATTTTTACCATTTATTATTTTGGTCGTTGATGAGTTTGCGGATTTGATTATGACTGCTGGTAAAGAGGTCGAATTACCAATAGGTAGATTAGCTCAGTTATCACGGGCAGTTGGAATTCACTTAATCATTGCGACTCAGCGTCCATCTGTAAATATTATTACTGGTGTAATCAAAGCCAATTTCCCTGCTCGTATTGCGTATAAGGTAACAGCAAGAGTTGATTCAAGAACTATTCTTGATACAGGAGGTGCGGATAGATTGATTGGTCGTGGAGATATGTTATTATCTTATGGTAGTGATTTGGTACGACTGCAATGTGCATTTGTAGATACTCCCGAAGTAGAACGGGTAATTGATTTTATTGGAAAACAACAAGGTTATGCAACGCCATTCTTTTTACCTGAATTTCATGGTGATGATGATAAGGCAGATAAACCTGGTGCAGTAAATGTGAAAGACCTAGATGACAATTTTGAAACTGCAGCAAGATTGATTGTTCAAAATCAACATGGCTCTACTTCAATGATTCAAAGAAGATTAAAATTAGGATATAATCGTGCTGGTCGTATCATGGACCAACTGGAAGCTTTAGGTATTGTGGGCCCGAGTGAAGGGAGCAAAGCTAGAGAAGTTTTAATATATGATGAGGTTGAATTGGAACGGTATTTGGAAGATATTAGAACTAGGAAATAGGAGGCAATTTCGTGATAATATCACGAAGCCACAACCCGGTAAACTTTTGGTTTACTGGGTTTTTTTATGTCTATAAATGAAAATATTTTACTCTTCTTTGGAATGGTAAAAAAATAAATTTTAACTTTTTATTAAAAAAATTCCAAATCAGATTTCATATAATTTTTTATACATTTGGAAAATTTTACATGACATTCTTAATAACACTAACATTAGCCTTATGAAAAACCAAAATCAAATATTATTATTACTACTACTACTACTCTCTCTCCTTATTTTTTCCTGTCAAGATTCTACTTCATCAGATGCTGATACTAATGACTCTTCTACTACTGGAAAACAATATACAATAGAACAATTTTTGACGAATAGTAATATTTACGCCCGATCCTTTTCACATGATGAAAAGGAAATATTAGTAGGGAGTAATGAAACTGGAATTTACAATGGATATATGATTAACCTAGCATCAGGTGAAAGTCGTCCATTAACAGAATCAAAAGATGAATCAGTTTGGGTCGCTTCTTTATTTCCAAATGACAATCGTTTGATTTATACTTCTGATAATGGAGGTGACGAAATCGACCACATCTTTGTAAGAAATGAAGATGGTTCTACAAAAGAGCTAACACCTGATAAAGGAGCCAAAGCAAATTTTTATGGCTGGACTGATGACTTAAAAAGTTTTCGCTACGGTTATAATGTAAGAGACAAAAGGTATGTTGACGTTTATGAAATGAATGCTGAGACTTTTGAGTCAAATATGATTTATCAAAATAATGAAGGTTATGATTTTAATGGCATTTCAAATAATAAAAAATATATCGCATTAACTAAAACAGTCAATACCAATGACGCTGATTTATTTTTAATGGATACTAAAACGAATGCTAGAAAAAAGATAAATAAAAATTTATCCTCTAATTCCGTAGCTGATTTTAGCGTCGATAATAAATCTCTTTTTTATCTAACAGATGATGGTGGAGAATTTAAATACCTGATGCGTTACGATATTGAAAGTGGAAATAGTGAAAAAGTAATGGAAGAAGAGTGGGACATTTCTTATGCTTATTTTTCTAAAAATGGAAAATACCGAGTAGTTGGAATTAATCAAGATGCTAAAACTGTTGTCAAAATTTTTGATACCGAAACAGGAAGTGCTGTACCTTTCCCTAACTTACCTGATGGTGATATTTCTTCTGTAAGAATTTCTCGAAGTGAGAAAAAAATGATCGTATCTGCTGGTAGTTCAAAATCTACGAAGAACCTTTACCTCTATGATTTTGAAACTAAAAAATATAAACAACTTACTAAAACTCTAAATCCAGAAATCAATCCTGATGATTTAGTTGAAGCTCAAGTTGTTAGATATAAATCTTTTGATGACCAATCTATTCCTGCTATTTATTACAAACCTAAATTTGCATCAAAAGATAATAAAGTCCCTGCATTAGTTTGGGTGCATGGTGGTCCTGGTGGACAATCAAGAGCTAACTATTCTTCTATTATTCAATATTTAGTTAATCATGGTTATGCAATTTTAGCAGTCAACAATAGAGGAAGTAGTGGTTATGGAAAAACATTTTTCCGAATGGATGATCAAAATCATGGTGAAAAAGATCTGCAAGATTGCATCGAAGGAAAACGTTACTTAGCTGGTCTTCCATATATCGATAAAGATAAAATTGGAATTATGGGTGGTTCTTATGGAGGCTTTATGACGATGCGAGCAATGACGCATACTCCTGAAGAATTTAAAGTAGGAGTCAATTTATTCGGAGTAACTAATTGGTTACGGACTTTAAAAAGTATTCCGCCGTGGTGGGAATCTTTTAAAGATGCTTTGTACTTAGAAATGGGCGATCCTAATACCGCAGATAGTACTCGTTTGTATAATATCTCTCCAGTATTTCATGGAGACAAAGTGAAAAATCCAGTTATGGTTTTGCAAGGTGCTACTGACCCTAGAGTGCTTCAAGTGGAATCAGATGAGATGGTCGCTGCAATTAAAAAGAATGACGTTCCTGTAGAATATGTTTTATTTGAAGATGAAGGACATGGTTTTGTAAAGAAGGAAAATCAAATTGAAGGCTACA
>JALZVK010000442.1 GCA_023301005.1 Saprospiraceae bacterium
AAATAAATTGACGTTTTTGGGTTAGAGATTTTGGAAACTGATGAGGCAAAAAACGTAGACAACCTAATGGTTGGCGAGGCTTTTTAACGAAGTCAGGTTTCTAAATATCAAGCCAAAAATGTGAATTTATTTTTGACCTATTCCTTAGTTCATTAAGAATATTTAATTTTTTTATTTGTAAATGATTGATATGTGGAAGACATTAATTTTTTGTCTTTGATAAATAAAATTCTTAGTTTGTATAACTTTATTTTACTAAAATGAACTTTTTATGATGTTTGATTTGTTGTAAGTTCAATATTGCAAAATATCAATATTGTGTAATCTCCCAAAGCCTGTTTAAGTTTTGTTTAACCTAAAAAAAAATACGCACTATGGATTTCAAATGGAGAAGATTAAACGGTCAAAAAATTGAGCTACCATTAAAGGAAGCTGTAGAAAAAACATTGATTAAAGAAAAAGAAGAAGGGTACAAATTAAAAGTTTGTATTGGTACCGACTCACAAGTCAAAGGAGATATTGTTGAGTTCGCTTCAGTTATCGTTTTTTTAAGAGAGAAGAAAGGTGGATTTATGTTTATCAGTAATTACAGAGAAGAAAGAGTAATGGCACTTCGTGAACGTATGATTCTTGAAGTCGGTCGCTCTATCGAAGTAGCTTATGGACTTTGTGATTTATTGGATAAGCATGATGTTGCACTTGAGGTACATGCTGATATCAATACTGATCCTCATTTCAAATCGAATGTAGCATTGAAAGAAGCGATGGGATATATCTTAGGAATGGGATTTGAATTCAAAGCTAAACCTGATGCATTCGCAAGTTCTTCTTGTGCGGATAAGATGGTTTAAGGTCGGTTGACGGTAAACGCTTGACGGACGCTTCGCTTGACGGATAAAAAAAAGGCTTTAGTCATACTATTATATGTATGGTTAAAGCCTCTTTTTTTTTCTGTACAAATCATTATAGGAAAGGTAAAGCTTTCAACCGTCAAGCGAAGCGCCCGTCAACCGTTTACCGTTAACCGTCAAAAAAAAATCTACTCCTCACTCATATAAGCTCGAATATTCCAATTGACACTTACCACACCATTTGAAATATCTCGGTAAGTTCTCCATTCTGATTGACCTTCGCCTAGCATCCAATCTCCATTTGTTCGAGCAGGACCGACGTCACAACCGATACTTCTCATTTCAGAATCGTGTACCAATCTTACGACAACCCAAATATCTTCATCCGCAATAATAATAGGAGAAGTCAAAGTATGAGTAATCCATGAATTGGCACTTACTGAACTATTGACATTTTGAGAATATAAAATAGTACTTCCTGGTTCAGTAGCAGAACCTTCTCCATAAATCAATATTTCAACATCAGAAGGTTGGTCTTGAATATAAAATTCAACTTCTTCTAATGTTCTTCCAATATGATTGTCAAGGATGTTTTTTGGAAATCTTACACCTGCATCAAATGTACCTATTGGTAATGTTGGAGCATTATCATTTTCACCATCGTAACCTAATACGGGAATTGTTTCGTCTTTTTTACAAGACATAAAAATTAAAGTTCCGCTTAGTAGAATTAAGAATAGTTTTTTCATTTTTTATTTTTTTGTAAGTTCATGTTCATATTTATTCATAAGTTATTTCGAGCTTATTTTTTTACTCTTCTAGGCAAAAAACGTAAGCGAACCCTTTGGTTCGGTGAGGCTTTTTAACGACGAAGAGTGAAAATAAGAAGCCGAAATAAATATGATATAAATATGAACATGAACTTGTTATTAAATTTTATTTATATTTTATTTAGGATGTGAATCACATTCAAGATAAAGTGAATGTGTGGTATTACATATTTTACAAAAATATTTAACCAAATTTTAATATTACAAACTTGTAAACTCTGAGTAATAGTCTTTTAACTTGGCTATCTCACAGAGAGTCACGGAGAACTCACAGAGTTTCACAGAGTTTCACAGAGTTTCACAGAGATTTTTAGTTCTTGTATTTCCCTAAAAAAATAAAGGATATAAGTTTTTTCAAAAGGAACTTTTTATATTTGACCTTCTGATACCAAATTCAATAACTTTAAAATTACAATATGAATATTGAAAAAATAGCTTACTGGTTGGCGACTGGAGTGATGACTTTTATTTTTTTATTTTCAGCTTTTAATTATTTTTTTAATTATGAGATGATAGCAGGTTTTTATGATAAACTTGGATTTCCAAGATGGATAATTTATCCTTCAGGAATATTAAAAGTTTTAGCATTAGTAGCTATCTACACCAATCTTTCGAGTGTGTTAAAAGAATGGGCTTATGCAGGATTATTCTTTGTTGCCACTTTAGCGTTTGGAGCACATTATATGATTAGCGATGGCGGAGAATTATTTGCGGGAGTTGCGTTGGTAACTGTTTTAGTATCTAGGTTTTTTAATGGACGATTATTTCCTACACATAATGGCTAGTAAAAAAGAAGCAAAAGTATTCGGAACATTGATCGATAGAAATATGAAAATGATTCGTTCCAAATATTTGAAAAAATTTAAAGAGATAGGAGTGGACATTACGACCGAGCAATGGGTCTTGATGGATTGCTTATATGAGCAAGATGGCTTGTCGCAAAATGAATTGGCGAACGAGAGTTTTAAAAATGCGCCTACCGTTTCTAGAATTATTGATTTGTTATGTAAAAAAGGAATTACAGAACGTCAGCGTTTTGATAATGATAGAAGACGGTACAAGATTTTTTTAACAAACAAAGGAGTGAAAATTTACAAAAAAGCTCATCCTCATGTTGAAGAACTCCGTAAACTAGGTTGGGCAAAATTAACTAATAAAGATTATGCGGATTTTGTTAGAATAATGGATAAGATTTACAAAAATTATTCACCATAAACTGGGATTCCTTTTTTAAAATAAATATATTTGCTATAGCAACTATTAACAAGACAACTATATTAATTAGAGAGTAAGATTTATGCTAAATTTAATTCTCATAAATTTAATTTTTAATAAAAAATCAAACTAAATTATAATGACAGAAAAATTAGATCTTCCAAAAATATATAAAGATGCTGGCGACTTTATGCCCATCAATGGTACTGATTATATCGAACTCTATGTAAGTAATGCTAAACAAGCTGCCTACTATTATAAGGCAGCTTTTGGGTATCATTCATTTGCATATTCTGGATTAGAAACTGGGAATAGAGATACAGAATCTTAT
>JALZVK010000443.1 GCA_023301005.1 Saprospiraceae bacterium
TGCTTTAAATTTAAAGCAGAACTTTTTTTAGTTATGGATATAGATTAAGAATGTTATTACATTCCACTACTTTTCATCAATTCTTCCATTGATTTTTCTTCATATCCAGTATCATCTAATTCAAAAGTTTTTGCGTCAATTGTTTCAGAAATTTCAGTTGCAGCAAGAGTTATAGAAACTTTTTTACTAGGATCTTCTGGATTAGCCATGTTAACAGAAATTTCTAAAGGAATTTCTGATAAATCAAATTTAGTCCCAAATTGAGCCATTGATTCATTAACACCATTTATAAGTGATTTAGGAAATTTAATAGACTCCGCTACATAAACAACCATATTAACCACTTGTCCTTCTTTAGCATCTTTTGGAGATACTTTGATGTCAGCTCTAAAGCAATCATATCCTAAGATTTTTTTAGTATCTTTTTTATTATAAGTAACATCGTAATCTAGATCTAATTCATCAGGCATTTCATCTTTAGTAGCATTAGCTTCTTTTTCTAATTTTTTAACATCTGCTTCAGTGATAGTAGTTTTAGATTTTTGTCCCATCATATCTAATAAAGTAGTAGATGCTTTAGTGTTATTATCTATTAATGTTCTAGATTGAACCATTCCACTCATCATATTAGCAGAAACCAAAGATTTCTTTTCATTAAATGCGATAGAAATCGTAGAAGTTTTAACCATATTTAGCATTGCTGCTGCTTGTGGATCATCGACTTGCAAATCAGTAATTCCAATAGTTATAGTTCCTTCTTTAAATTCTTTTTGAGCAGAAACATTATTAAATCCAGCAACTAAAAGAATAAAAAGAAATAGTGCATTAAATTTTTTCATTATAATTTTTTTAAAAAATTGAATAATTAGTATGTAAAAGTAAAACGTGTTTTTTAGTTAAAAATTTATGCTCAAAGTTAAGTGTATTTTTAATTCTATGAAATAACTAAGGCTACATATTAGTATAAAAAAAAAGCCATTTCATCTATAAGACGCAAAATATATGCAGGAGTAATGTTGTTTTTAGCATTTAACAATCAATTAACTATTTGGTATATTTCTAGATAATTTCCATCTTTTATGCGACCACAACCAATCTTGAGGTTTTGCTAAAATTTGTTGTTCCAATCTTCTCATATAATCTATTGTGATCTCGGCATCAGTAGTATTTTTAGAATCCTCTGAAATAACATCTAATCGTACTTCATAATAGCCTCTTTTAACTCTATTAATAGCCATATTGATTACGGGGAAATTCATTCTTCTTGCCATACGATCACCTCCCCAAAGACAGGCGGTATCTTGATTTAAAAAATTAACCCATTGCGCATTTTCCTGGGCACCTCTTGGTGGACTTTGATCTCCGATGTAGACGAATAGTGCAGGTTCATTTTCTTCATCCCATTTTTCAATAATAGGTCGAGCGTTGTCAGGGTATAGTACTTTTACTCTATCATGAGTTCGATATTTTTTGACATATCCATCTAAGTATTTATTTTTTATTCTAGCTACAACGCCGACTGTGATACATTTTAATTGGAGGTTGATAGCTTGTACTGCCCATTCCCAATTGCCATAATGACTTGCCATGCCTACCATACTTTGACCTTTATCATAAAACTGATCAGCAATTTCAGGATTGATAAATTTATATCGTTTCAAAATTTCCTCATCACTAATCGACATTCCTTTGATACCTTCTAATAGTATATCGCAAAGATTTTGATAAGCAGCTTTAATCAAATCTTGAATCTCTGATTCGCTTTTATGGGGAAATGAATTTGTCAAATTTTGTTGGATGACTTTATATCTATATTTTATTACTCTTAAAAATAAAAACTGAAGTCCATCTGATAATTTATATAACATCCAAAAGGGAAGCAAGGAGAAGAGGAAAACCATCAACCTAAAAATAAGATATGAGACCAGTTGCATAGATATTTTTTTTGCAAAAATATCAAACAAAACTTAAATCAAAAATGTATTGATGGTAGTCTTTTATTACTTTAGCAAAAAAGAAACCAACAAAATCAACATATATGTTTTCAAGACGAAAATTCTTAACTCAATCTGCACTTGGTTCTATCTCTTTATCATTAGGAACATCTTGTGCTGCAAAAGACAATGAATCAACATCTGATGCACCAATTAAATTTACACCTAAAGTAATAGCTACATGGAATCCTAATATTACAGCTACAAAGGTAGCTTGGGAAATAATAGAAGCAGGAGGTCGAGCATTAGATGCAGTTGAGCAAGGAGTAATGGTACCCGAAGAAAATCCTGAAGATCAATCAGTAGGATATGGTGGAAGACCTGACCGTGAAGGTAATGTTACATTGGATGCATGTATCATGGATGAAAATGGAAATGCAGGTTCTGTTTGTTTTTTACAAAATATAAAACACCCGATAGCGGTGGCAAGGAAAGTGATGGAAGAAACGCCTCATGTAATATTAGCAGGTGAAGGAGCTTTGAATTTTGCACTATCAAAAGGTTTTAAAAAAGAAAACCTATTGACTGATAAGTCAAAAAAGGAATGGGGAAAATGGTTAGAAGAGAAAAAATATAAACCTATCATCAATGTCGAAAATCATGATACGATAGGTATGTTAGCGCTTGATAAAAATGGAGATATGTGTGGAGCTTGTACGACGAGTGGTTTGGCTTTTAAGATGCAAGGTCGAGTAGGAGACTCTCCAATAATTGGTGCAGGACTATTTGTTGATAATGAAATTGGAGGAGCGACTGCAACAGGAATGGGTGAAGCTGTTTTAAAAACGCTAGGTTCTTTTTTAGTAGTTGAATTAATGCGCCAAGGAAGAACTCCTCAAGAAGCTTGCGAAGAAGCAGTTATGAGAATAGTGAAAAAACAAAAATATAAAGATTTCCAAATTGGATACTTAGCGATGAATAAAAAAGGAGAAGTAGGTTCATATTGTATCCACGCAGGATTTGATTATGCAGAACATAAAGGTAAGGAAGGTGAAATATTTAAATCAGATTCCTACTTGAAAGAATAAAATTAGAAATTTAAAATATTAACTATTAGCTATTGTATATGTGGATGTTTTAATTATCTTTAGGGCAATCAAGGGGATTTATTTAATTTAAAATGGAATAAATTCTCCTTAAAAAATGAGTAGAGGTTTTAATCTCTCATATACTTAAAAAAATAGAATCCTTCCAAAGGCAACAACAAACAACTAAGCGGTTAATTACGGGAAAAATTAATTGAAAAGATCCTTTACCCTCCAAAGGAGAAAAATTCTCAATAAGAAGAGTAATCTTCTTTTGTCATTCTCTATGATTGCTGAAAGAAAACTTTTTTTTCAAAAAAATTCACACTTAAACAACCTACTACACATTAAGTAACCTTTCTATATTTAGAGGGGATACTGGCATTGGTTTTGTATTAAAAATAAGGAATATTTATTATTTCTTATGATTTAAGATACAATATCTAAAGTGTTCATTTAGAACAAATTATAAGAATATCCTAAAAACGTATTTGAATTTGTTTTCAATTGATTTGAAAATATAATTCTTATAAAAGCATTAAGTATGAATACAGTTCGAGTAGTAATAGCAGATGATCATCAATTATTTAGAGAAGGTATCAAAACTATATTGAATAGGACTGATAGTTATAACTTTGATATAATAGGAGAAGCCGATTCTGGAGATGCTTTAGAAGATTTATTAAAAAAAGACCAACCTGATTTGTTATTGTTGGATTTAAATATGCCAGGCAAAGATGGTTTGGCAATGTTGGCTATAGTAAAAGAAAAATATAAAGATATTCGAACTTTAGCTTTGACGATGTATGATGAAGTGAAATTGGTACGAACTGCTTTCAATGAAGATGTTGATGGATATATTTTAAAAACTGGAAAAATCCAATTGATAGAAGCTATTGATGAGATTATGGATGGCGGAAGATTTTTTGGAGATGGTGTAAAAATTCATATTCTACCTGAAGATGAAAGAGCACTTCAACCAAGTAAGTTTGGTGATGTCTTCGTAAAGAAATATAATTTGACCAAACGTGAAGTTGAAATTTTAAGATTGATTACGCAAGCGATGTCAAATAAAGAAATTGCTAAACAACTTTTTATTAGCGACCAAACTGTAAGCGTACACCGTAAAAATATCATGCGTAAATTACAAGTGAGCAACACGGCTGCTTTGATAAAAATGGCTTATGAAAATTCTCTAATTTAAAATCTTAGCATTTTAAATTTAAAAAAGGGAACGATGAATTTCATCGTTCCCTTTTTTTATATTGAAGTTGCTTTAAAAGTCTGATGAATTTAGAAAAAATATATTTTTGTTCTAATCGAGGTTTTTTTTGAGCTGCATAGCCTAGCTATGGGGCGATAAAAAAACGAAGAGTAGGACATAAAGATGTTTTTCTAAATCATTGAGACTTTTAAAACAACTTCATTTTCAAATGATAAAAAAGAAAATGATTTTTTTACAAATTCATAAACTTCAAAATATCATCATACAATCCTGACTCATTAGAAAACAAAGCATAATTCTTAGCAGTATTAAACCATTCCTTTGTAGTCGCTCGATGCTTCTTAATTCCTCCTTCCAAATCACTCGTAGAAAGTGGAGTAGGTATACCGCTTTTCATGGCTTCATTTAATTTCGATTCAATAGCAATATCAATTACGGCTTCTAAATCTGCACCTGAAAAATCCTTAGCTTTTTTTGCAAGTCGTTGATAATCAATATTTTCTGTTGGTTTTTCTTTTAGTTTAATTTCTAGAATAGCTTCCTTTGCATTTTCATCTGGAGGTGGAACAAAAATAATTCTATCAAATCTTCCAGGTCTTCTAAATGCAGGATCAAGGTGCCAAGGTGTATTCGTAGCAGCTAAAATTAAGATACCATCATTATCATATTGTACGCCATCTAATTCCGCTAAAAATTGATTGATAACATGCTTACCTGCACTTGTTCGCATGTCGGTTCTATTAGCACCTAATGCATCTACTTCATCAAAAAACAAAACGCAAGGTTTGAGTCGTCTAGCTTTTTCAAATATCGCATGTAAGTTTCTTTCACTCTGTCCAATATACATATCCAAAATATCGCTGATACCAACAGGAATAAAATTAGCATTGATTTCCCCCGCAGTCGCTCTAGCCAAATGAGTTTTTCCACAACCAGGAGGACCATACATTAAAATTCCACCGCCAATCTTTTTGCCGTAGGCTTTATAAATTTCTGGATGTTCCAATGGGTGGATAATTTTCATTCGGATTTCTTCTTTCAATTTATCCATTCCTCCTACATCTTCAAAACTCACTTTAGGTCGCTCGATTTCGATATGACTATCTTCGCCGTCAAATCCTTCTTGTTCGGAACCTCCTAACTTTATTTTTTCAGGTTCAGGTTGAGCACCATCTTGAACTTTCATATTTATTTCCGACTCTAAAAAAGTATCTTTTAATCTAGCATCAATGAGAATTGCTTTTTCGTAAGCATCCTTTGCACCTGCTGCATCATTCGTTTTTAACAATAGTTTTGCAAAAATCAAAAACGCTTGCGCAGGAGGTCTTTCCATGTCCACTAACTCTTCGACTACCACTAAACCAGTTGATATTTTTTCTAAATGATAAAAAGTTTCTGCAAGTGCAATTTTGATTTGTATATCATCAGGTGCGAGTTGGAGTGTTTCTTTAATTTCTATTTCAGCTTCTTCCCATCGTTCATTTTTCATCAAAGCGTTAGCTAAAACTTTTCTTAGAGGAACATTATTAGGAGTTGCTTTAATGGCTTCTCTTAAACTCTGTATTTCGTCAATATTCATATTGTTGTTTTTATTTAAATCTTCTACAGACTTGGACTGCCTTTTATTATTGTTTGTCACGGTTCTTCGCAAATCAAGTTAGACCCAAATATAAGGGAAAACAATATTGGATAAAATCTTTTTTAATATCAAGTACTTTCTTAGAAGTTATAAAACGATTTATTCAAAACTAGATTTACTTTGAAATTGGGCAACAGGCTGTTGCCTAAAATCGAAAATTTAGAAAGAGAATTAAAAGATGTCAAGATGAAGGTTAATTCAAATCAAAAAAATTAATTCGTCATCAAAAAGTAAAACCTATAAATTCTCTAAACTTTTCCGCTTTCTAATCCTTTTATTTTAGTAAAAAAACGTAATCAAAACCGTAACTTTGCTTCCGCAAAAAAAAGGACATATTTTTCACCTAACCTACCAATAACATTGGTAGAAAAAAATAGAAGACGTACATGTTTAACCTTTCCCATTATGACAAGTTTGTCAATCGTCACATTGGAGTAAATGATGCTGATAAAAAAGCAATGCTCAAAACGATTGGTGCTAAATCCCTCGACCAATTAATTAAAGAAACTGTACCTGCTGCCATTCGCATGAAAGGGGAATTAGATGTTCCTGAAGCGATGACCGAATTTGAATACCTTCAAGAGTTGAAGCAAACTGCTGCAATGAATAAGGTGAACAAAAATTATATCGGTTTAGGATATTATGGTACGATTACGCCTTCGGCGATTTTGAGAAATGTATTTCAAAATCCAGGTTGGTACACTCAATATACACCTTACCAAGCAGAGATTGCGCAAGGTCGTTTGGAAGCTTTATTGAATTTCCAAACTATGGTAAGTGACTTGACTGCATTGCCAATTGCGAATGCTTCTCTATTAGATGAAGGTACTGCTGCGGCTGAAGCGATGACCATGTTTTTTGCTCAAAAAAATAAAAGAGTAAAAAATGATGCAGACTTAGCTAATGTATTTTTTGTAGATGAAAAAGTATTTGACCAAACTTACGATATACTATTGACTCGTTCTAAACCATTGAATATCAAGGTAGTACGAGGTGATTGGAAGTCTTATAAATTTACAGATAAAACTTTCGGAGTACTTTTACAGTACCCCGCTAAAGATGGTTCGGTAGAAGATTATAGAGCATTTGCAGCAGAGGCAAATGATAAAAATATTTTTGTAACAGTAGCTGCTGATATTTTGAGTTTGGCTTTATTGAAGCCACCAGGAGAATGGGGCGCAGATGCTGTGGTAGGAAATACGCAACGCCTTGGAGTGCCGATGGGTTACGGCGGTCCTCATGCAGCTTACTTTGCAACTAAGGAAAAATACAAACGACAAATTCCTGGTAGAATCATTGGAGTGTCAATTGATGCTCAAGGGAATCGTGCGTTACGAATGGCATTGCAAACTCGTGAGCAACATATCAGAAGAGAAAAAGCAACTTCTAATATTTGTACTGCTCAAGCATTGTTGGCAATCATGGCAAGTATGTATGCAGTTTATCATGGACCAAATGGTATCCGAATGATTGCTGCTAGAATTCATACTATGGCAGAAGTGTTGGAAGATAACTTACAAGCGTTGGGTTATAAATTGACGAACGAACATTACTTTGATACTTTAAGTTTTGCAGCTGATAAAAAACGTCAAGCAAGTATCAAAAAAATTGCATTGGCTGAAGGTGTCAATTTTAATTATACAAAAGATACGATTCAAATTGCTATAGATGAAACTGTAGGATTTGATGATATTGATCAGATTGTTCGAATTTTTGCTAAAGCAAAAAGGAAGTCTGTAAAATCCGTAATCGTTCAACCTCGTGATTTAAATTTTCCGAAAAAATTAATAAGAGATACGGAGTATCTCACTCATCCTGTATTCAACCAATATCATACAGAGTCAGAAATGATGCGCTACATCAAGCGTTTGGAAAATAAAGATTTGTCATTGATGCATTCGATGATTTCTTTGGGAAGTTGTACAATGAAATTAAATGCAGCTACTGAATTGATACCAGTAAGTTGGGAAGAGTTTGCAAATATTCATCCATTCGCTCCAGTCAATCAGACGAAAGGTTACCAAAAGATTTTCAAAGAATTGGAAGCATGGTTAAGTGAAATTACAGGTTTTGCAGCATGTTCTTTACAACCTAATTCAGGTGCTCAAGGAGAGTACGCTGGATTGTTAACTATCAAAGCTTACCACGAAGCGAATGGAAATCATCATAGAAATATCGCATTGATTCCTTCGTCTGCTCATGGAACTAATCCTGCGAGTGCGGTGATGGTAGGAATGAAAGTAGTCGTGGTAGCATGTGATGAAAGAGGAAATATTGATGTTGCGGATTTGAAAGCAAAAGCAAAAGAGCATAAAGATAACTTAGCAGCATTGATGGTAACTTACCCAAGTACGCACGGTGTTTTTGAGGTGAAGATAAAAGAGATCTGTAAAACGATTCATAAGTATGGCGGAAAGGTTTATATGGATGGAGCGAATATGAATGCGCAAGTTGGATTAACAAGTCCAGGTTTGATTAATGCAGATGTTTGTCACTTGAACTTACATAAAACATTTGCAATACCTCACGGTGGTGGTGGACCAGGAATGGGACCTATTTGTGTAAATGAAAGTTTAGAACCATTTTTACCAAAACACGCGCTCGTAAAAACGGGTGGTAAAAAAGGAGTTCATGCCGTTTCATCTGCACCTTGGGGAAGCGCGAGTATATTGTTAATCTCTTATGCTTACATCAAAATGTTAGGTAGAGATGGATTAAAAGATGCGACTAAATATGCGATACTCAATGCGAATTATATCATGAGTCGTTTGGAAAAAGAGTATGACGTATTGTATGTAGGTGAGAAGGGAAGAGCAGCGCATGAATTGATTTTAGATTTACGACCGTATAAAGAATTTGCGTCAGCAGAAGATTTAGCGAAGCGATTAATTGATTATGGATTTCATGCACCGACACTTTCATTTCCAGTAGCGGGAACGATTATGATTGAGCCAACAGAAAGTGAAAGTAAAGCAGAGTTAGATAGATTCTGTGATGCTATGTTAGCCATCAAAAATGAGATTAATGAAATCGCAAATGGTAAATTTACTACCGAAAATAATGTATTGCACAATGCACCTCATACTGCAAAAGTGATTACTGCTGATGAGTGGAATTTACCATACTCTCGACAAAAAGCAGCTTACCCACTTCCTTATTTACACGAAGGATATAAGTTTTGGGCGGCGGTTGCGAGAGTGAATAATGCAGCAGGAGATCGTAACTTGATTTGTACTTGTCCTCCGATAGAAAGTTATGCAGAAGGAAATGGAGTAAGTTCAAATAAAAAGAAAGAAGTAAAAGTAACTCATTGATAACCAATGATTTAGGAATAAAAACCTGCCTTGTGTCAATTCACTTGGCAGGTTTTCTATTAATCGGTTGACGGTGAACGGTCGACGGTTGACGAAAAATATTTTTGGTCAATCGTCCACCGTCAACCGTTCACCGTTCACCGTCAAAAAAAAATTATGATAGTTGTAACTGGAGCTGCAGGATTTATTGGAAGTTGTTTAGTTGGGAAATTAAATGAGGAAGGACATGATAAAGATGTCTTTGTAGTGGATGATTTTTACAAGTCTAAAAAAGATCCAAATCTTAATAAAAAATGGATTCGAGATTGGATTCATAGAGATCTATTTTTAAACTGGTTTGCTGGAAATCAAAAAACAGTAAAGTTTGTTTTTCACCTCGGTGCTCGTACTGATACCGCTGAGAAAAGTAAAAATATTTTTAATGAGTTGAATTTAAATTACTCAAAAAAGATTTGGAATATCTGTGCTGAAAAACAAATTCCATTGGTGTATGCTTCGAGTGCTGCAACTTATGGCGGTGGCGAACATGGTTACAACGATGCTCATAATATTGTTTCAAAATTAAAACCATTGAATGCTTATGGTGATTCCAAAAATGATTTTGACATTTGGGCTTTAAAACAAAAAAAGACACCTCCGTTTTGGGCAGGCATGAAATTTTTCAATGTGTATGGTCCAAATGAATATCATAAAAAGAGAATGGCTTCTGTGATTTTTCATACGGTCAAACAGATTAAGGAAACTGGAAAAATGAAGTTGTTTCGTTCCCATAAAAAAGGTATTAAAGATGGTCATCAGCAAAGAGATTTTATTTACGTAAAAGACGTGTTAGACATTTTATATTTTTTTTATAAACAAACCAACCGCACTAGTGGTAAAAAAAGTAAGAGTGGATTATATAATGTGGGAACTGGTCAAGCGAGGACTTTTATAGATTTGGCAAAGGCGACTTTTCATGCGATGGACTTGGAACCTGAAATTGGTTTTATGGATACTCCTGTTGCTTTTAGAAAAAATTATCAGTACTTCACAGAAGCGAATATTAAAAAATTAAGAGCTGCTGGATATAAAAAGAAATTTCATTCATTGGAGGAAGGTGTTGATGATTATGTGAGGAATTATTTGTTGGGGAAGAAGATTTTTTAATTGGGGATTTAGAAGGTGAAATAAGATACTTAATGAAATTGAGTGTAAAAAGACTTAACTTGAGTAAAATGTTTTATTAGAAAAAGTAAATTATGCAAAATATAAATCAGCCATTGTCTAATGTACAGTTAGAAATTTTAAAGGCATTTTCACATCAGTTAAACTCAAAAGAATTAGTCGAATTCAAAGATATGATTGCTAAGTATTTTGCTCAAAGAGCTATACAGTCAGCTAATAAGGTTTGGGATGAAAAAGAGTGGAGTGAAAAAGATGTAGATAGAATGCTAAATACAAAAATGAGAAAATCAAAAAATCAATAGTGAAAAAAGTTGTACTTGATACTAATGTTTTGTTGGTAAGCATATCTAGTCGTTCAAAACTTCATTGGGTATATAAAAAATTAATAGAGAAAGAATATACTCTTTGTGTTACTACAGATATATTAGCAGAATATGCTGAAATCTTAGAACAACACATGGGAATAGAAACTAGTGAAAGTGTTTTAGGAACGCTTGAGAATCTTAGTAATGTAGAATTGATTACAACATACTTTAGATTCAAACTACTTAAAGATGAAGATGATGATAAGTTTGTAGATTGTGCAATTGCATCAAATGCTAGTTACATAGTGAGTCACGACAAGGACTTTAATATTCTTAAAAAAATAGATTTTCCAAAAGTAAAAGTAATAGACACATTAACATTCGAAAAAGAATTCGAAGATTTAATTTCTTAAATTCAATCCCGAATAATAAATCAATCTCCAATCACCACCTGATTTTAAAAATCGTCTTTCAATCCATAATTTCTTATCACCTGTAGGAATAAATTCGAAGATTAAACCATCGCTCGGTTGGAATAAATTTTCATGAAAATTTTCTTTTCGAAGTTCGAGATTACGATGCATTTTCCAATCATCTCTTTTCCATTTAAAATTTCCTTCTGCCAAAGTCAAACTATCTGCATACTCAGGAACTCCATCTAATGGGAAATCAATATGCGACATTTGGTACATACTATCAGAATGAAATTGAGTATAAAAAACTAAAAAATCTGCAGGAACAGATTGTGCCTCATTTGCAGTTACAGAAGTTGTTGATTTCGTTTCTGAAGTCCGATCTTTTTCTTTCATCAACTTTTGAAAAGTAAACATCAAAGAAATTCCAATTAATATACCGATAAAGGTTTTCATATAATTTTTAAATTTATATTTTTAAATGATTGAAAATGAGTTAATTAGAGTAAATTTTTAAATTTGATAGAATCATTTATTAAGTAGTTGGACAAAAGAAACCGTGTAGTTATAAGGATAAGATTTTTTTGATAGTTTTTCTTAAAAAATTATTGCATACCCTTCGGTATGGAATTATTTTTTAAGGAAAAATAGCAGAAAAAGATATTCTTATAAAACACGTTTTCTTTTGTCTAACTACTTAATTAGTGCGAAGACAATAGACCAACATGTGGTTATCTATTTTTTGATAACATAATGTATAAGTTGCCGAAAAGTTACCTTTTATAACATGACCTTTACATTTTCCTTTTTTTAGATTATAAGGAAATGGCTCAATAATAATATGTTCTTTAAACTCTAATTTTTTTCTACCGTAAGCCTTATATAATGCTTCCTTCGCTCCCCAATAAACATGTAAATGTTCTTGTCTAGTTTTGGGTTTTAAACTTTCCATTTCTTTATCACTCATAAATTTATGAGCAATACGTTCTACACTTGGCGTGATGTTTTGAATATCAACTCCGCAGGAAACAGGTGCTGCAATCACCGCTACTAATTGTTTGGAATGACTAAATGAAATCTCATAAGTAGAGTCTACCAAATGCGGTTTTCCAAATTCATCTTTCAGACATACAGAACGTTTTCGCCTTCCACTCATTTTATGTAGTAACCATCGAACCGCCATCCATTCGAGTCTTCGACTTTTACCTTTGAGACGATCGAGTTGGTCAGCTTCATCGCCTTGAGGTTTTAGGCGACGAAGAAAATAACTTGGAGGTTCGGTAATATTCCAAAGTCCGAGTTCCCCTTCTGATTTTATATTTTGATGTAAAGATATTGGCAATGATTGTATTTTTTTAAAGTAAGTTTGATGCAAAAATAATTATTTTTATGTAGCATTTGACTAAGTGGAAAAAATGATTCCCCGCTGTCCAATATAAAGCAGACAAATAAAAGGAAAGCTGTTTATTAAATGTAAAACATTTAACGAGCGGAGTATAGATGTTGGTTAGAGTTGTATGAAACAGCGGGGGAAGAATACGCATAAAGTTCGATTCGATATAAAGATAGACGAGAATGGATATAAAAAACTATTTGATAATTTAAATGAATAAAAAAATGTCAGTTTTATTTAACGAATGTATTGAGGCTCTTGATGAAACAACAGTTGTATTATCTTTAAAGTCTTCAAAAAAAATTATTGAGAGGTTTAAAGACAATTTTCCAGTAACTAATTGGGGAAGAGTTGACTGGCAGTTGATGACAAAAGTATCTGAGTTTAATGATATTGAAGATTTTAATTATCCTTTAACCAAATGTTATATTATCTGGTCTGATGCTGATTTGCCAGTAGTCAAGAGTAATATTAAATCTATAATTGCTAGTATAGATGATGTTACAGCCGTTAGTTTTGACACGTGGATTTATTTTTTAGATAAAAAATGTGTTTTAGAGTTCTTCCATGATGGAAAGATAACTTTTGGATATGCTACTTCTGTTTAATAAAAAAGACTGACAATTAAAAAATTGAGTTGCTTGTGTTGACTTTTAGTCAACAAACACGAAAAGGTTACGGACTTTGTCCGTCAGAAATACAGGAAGAGATAAAACAATGCACTTACGTCATGAGATGTAAGTGCATTGTTTTTTAGTTAAAAAAGAAAAATCATTCTTGAGTATCTTTAATCCATATTCCCAGCTAATAACTTGGAGGTTCGATAATATTCCAAAGTCCGAGTTCACCTTCTGGTTTTATATTTTGATGTAAAGATATTGGCAATGTTGATTTTTTTAAATCGCTATTTGATAAAAAACTAAAAATGATTTTGATGCAAAAATAATTAATTTTGTGAAGCTACCGACTTATGTCGATAGCAATAAGATTATTTATTTAACGATACAAATTTCGAGAACAACCCCAACGGGGTTAAACAATATAGCTAGGGGCATCGCCCCTAGAATCTAGAATTAACAATTCGTGCAAGCCCTGAAGGGGCGAAATAGAAAATAGAAACGAAATATGTTTCGCCCCTTCAGGGCTTATAAAACTCATCTTGTTTTTTCTAGGGGCGATGCCCCTAGTTATATTATTTCACCCCGTTGGGGTTTCTTCTCGGAATTTGTGTGATATATTTATTAGACCAATTGGTCGCATTATGAATGTAAAAAAAATCGCACAACTAGCAGGACATAACGGAGGCGTTTTCACTTTGACCGAAGGTGATGAAGATTATCTATTGTTGTCAGGTGCAGGTGATGGTTGGATTGTCGAATGGGATTTGACTCAACCTAAAGATGGCCGATTACTCGCCCAAGCGGAAGACTCTCAAACTTCAGGTCGAGCAAGTGTTTTTTCTTTATGGAAAAATAAAGAGACAATTGTTGCTGGAAATATGAATGGTGGATTACATTGGATTTATCCAAATGACACTTCACTCAACAAAGATGTTTTACATCATAAAAAAGGAGTGTATGATATTCAAATGATTGATAATCAATTATTTACAACTGGAGGTTCGGGAGTGTTGACAAAATGGGATTTGAAAAATCAACGTGCTATCGAAAGTCTTCAACTCACTTCTAAGAGCCTTCGGCAAATGGCTTATTTACCTAAAAAAAATGAACTCGCCGTAGGCGCAAGTGATGGGAATATCTACATCATTGATGTTTTAAATTTTTCCATAAAAAATACGATTGAGGGCGCACATGATAATTCTGTCTTTGCGGTAGAGTATTCTCCTGATGGAAAATTTCTATGGAGTGGGGGACGAGATGCTCATTTGAAAGTATGGGATGTGGAGCAAACGCTAGTGCCTATTTTTTCGGAACCTGCGCATTGGTTTACGATTAATGCAATTGTATTTTCTCCTAACGGAAAATATGTTGCAAGTGGAAGTCGGGATAAGACGATTAAGATTTGGGATGTGGAAAATTTGAAATTACTCAAAGTGATTGATGCTACTCGAAATGGTGGTCATTTCAATTCCGTAAATACATTGTTATGGTCGAAGTATAATAATTGGTTGATTTCGGGAAGTGATGATAGGAGTTTGATTGTGTGGGGAATTTCTTAGTGATGAATGTTCTCGAACTTAGTGCAACTTGATGGAACACGGATGCCACGGATTGAGCGGATTTGACGTGCGAACTTGTTATTTGAGAATCTGTGTTCTATTTTATTTGTAAAGAAAAATTACCTTTGCACTTTTTAAAAATAACAGTAGAAAAACAGATTATCAAATATGATTTTATCAGATAAAAAAATACTTAAATCCATTAAGAGTGGTGAGATTGTAGTGAAGCCTTTTCGTAGAAAATGTTTGGGAACGAATTCTTATGATGTGCATTTGGGAAAACACTTGGCAGTTTATACGAGTAGAGTTTTGGATGCGAAGAAACATAATAAAGTAGAAGAGATTATTATTCCTAAATCTGGATTTGTAATTGAACCTGGAACGCTTTATTTGGGAGCGACGGAGGAATATACGGAGACGCATAACTCTGTTCCTTTTCTCGAAGGGAAATCAAGTGTCGGTCGATTAGGTATTGATATTCATGCTACGGCAGGGAAAGGTGATGTTGGATTTTGTAATCATTGGACGTTGGAAATTTCATGTGTACAACCTGTGAGAGTTTATGCGGGAATGCCGATTGGTCAATTGATTTATTTTGCTGTGGATGGTGATATTGAAAATTACTACAACAAAAAAGCGAATGCTAAATACAATAAGAAAACGGTTAAACCTGTGGAGTCGATGATGTGGAAGAATAAATTTTAATTGTTGTTATATGGTTTCGCTTCGTTTATTGTTATATGGTTTTGGCTTCGCCATTGTTGTCGAATAAATTGTTATTGTTGATTGTTATATGGTTTCGCTGCGCTGATAGTTTTATTGTTATTTTAAAAACCATAAAACCATAAAACCATAAAACCATAAAACCATAAAACCATAAAACCATAAAACCATAAGCGAAGCAAAACCATCACTTAACAGCTACTTTCCAAGATTTCGTCGCCCACTTCTTCAATTCCTCTTTATCCTCCAAAACTTCTTTTGGAACAGTCCAATAAGGCATTCCTTTTTTTGTGTTTCTTGGATTGAATTGCTTCATGTCTCTTGAGGTAAAATCTTTGATATTACTTTCATCAGCTTTTAGATAGAATGCATCACCGACGATGCAACCGAATGCTTTTTTATCTCGCATATAGGATAGGGAACCGAACATTTTTTTAGTGGTGAATTCTTTGAATTCTGAAAGTTGCTCGGTGACGTATTTTTGTACTTCTTCGTTATAAGCCATTTTGTAATTCTTTAGTATTTGATTTGGGAGAAGATTGTTGCTAAATTTTTATTTTAGTTTTTATGGGTGCATTTGCCTTCGGCGACATACTTTTTCATTCGAAAAAAAGTATGCAAAATTCTTGTCAAAAAAATGACTACCCTCCATGCTGGCACCCGCAACCCTCCATTTTTGACATTCCCAGCCCGCTCGAATAACTTGGGAAATATTGTGCTAAATAAATTTAAGAAAAATGCAATCGTAAGATTGCTCTTATTCTATTTGAGTTCATCTTGAATAAAATTATTTGAACGACCGTTGACCGTTGACTGTCAGCCGAAAAAACGCTACTACCCATGAATCGCCTCATAAAAAAAATCACCCATCGGCTTCGCCGCCAAATAATGGTCAATAATAATCTTATCCAACTTCGGATCAAGAATTTTATCTGCATCAAATTTAGTCATAACATAAAATTGCTTATTAGCAATTAGAGGTTGAGTGATGATATCTTCTTTAAATTCTTTAGGTACTCTTTTATTTTTTTCGCCATGAATCTCTCCCCAATACTTTTTGAATTTTTTGTCTTTTAAAAT
>JALZVK010000444.1 GCA_023301005.1 Saprospiraceae bacterium
GAAAAATCAATTTCTTCAGTTTCATTTTGCAACCTTCCTTCTACAAGTATTCGACCATTGATATCTGAGACTTGATAATTTAACTCTTCCGAGTTTTCTGTTTTTATAAATATAAAATCTGAAACAGGAGAAGTGCTATCAGGCAAATAAATATTTTAAAATTACTGCCTTTGCATCTTCTTCTTAATTTCAGATGGAGGAAAACCAAAGTGATCACTAAAGCTCGAACTAAAATAATTCGGATCTTTAAATCCAACTTCGAAAGCGACCTCAGATACATTCTTACCTTTTTTGAGCAACAATGATTTCGCTTTTTCTAAGCGAATATTTTTGATAAATTGAACAGGCGTTTTGTTCGTCATTGCTTTGAGTTTTTTACTCATCGTACTTCTATTCATACCTGACGCTTTGACTAAATCATCAACCGCTAATTGTTCATTCGATAAATTTTCCAAAATAAAATCACTTAACTTTTGTAAAAAATCATCTTGGATTTCTATCTGTTCTTGCTCAAATCCAAAAGTGATTTGATGATTATATTTTTGTTGTAAAATTCTTCGAGACTCAATCAGATTTTTTAATTGAATTTGAAGTTGTAAAAATTCAAAAGGCTTACTCATCCAAACATCTGCTCCAACTTGTAACGCTTCTATTTTAGTAGGAGAAACAGGTTTGGCAGATAAAATCAAAATAGGAATATGATTGGTGTTGACGTTAGTTTTTAATTTTTTACAAAAAGTAATTCCATCTATTCCAGGGAGCATGACATCAAGAATCATGATGTCGGGTAAGTTTTCTTCCAATGCTTTTTCCGCAGCTTCCGCCGATAAAAAACGCTCAACATGATACTCTGATTCTAATTCATCTGAAACATATTTTTGTAACTCTCGATTATCTTCTACTAAAAACAAAACTGGTTTTTCAGTATTAGAATGACGTATAGGTAATGCTTTCGAGCGTTTCTTACTTTTAGAATTTTCTATTTTTTCAAATGGAATGACAACTGAAATATTACTACCAGAAATAGCATTTGATTTTAATTCAACGCTACCATCCATTAATTCCACCAATTCTTTAACTATTGATAATCCTAATCCTGAACCATTAATTCCATTTACAGTATCACCTCTTTCGTAGCGATTAAAAATTTCTTTTTGTTTGTCAATTGGAATTCCAGGACCTTGATCTGTAATTTGGATATGAAGTTGCTCCTCTTCTAACAATGCTTTTACATTTACATTTTTTCCGTCAGGAGAATATTTAATAGCATTAGAAATTAAATTGGTTACAATTTTTTCTAATTTATCAAAATCCAATAAACCATTAATTTCCTCTTTTGGAAAATCGCTCATTAAGTTAATCTGTTTGGACTCAGCAGCACTCTTAAATCGTAGAATAGACTGATTCAATATCTGATTAACTTCACCAATCGAAGGCGTGTTTTTCAACATATTAGAATCCAAACTATGCCAATCCAAAATTTGGTCAACAAGATTTTTTAATTGTTGACTATTGTCTAATGCTAACCTTGCTTTGATTTGTAATTTTTCAGAAGTCTGTTGACTTTCAAGTTCTCGAAGCGGATTTATAATCAAAGAAAGTGGCGTCCGTAATTCGTGTGTTATATTGGTAAACAAACGCTCTTTAGTTTCCATGACTTCCATTTCTTTAGCTGCTAATGCCTCAGCAGTATTTTTCTTTTGGGAAATATTTCTCAACCATAAAAAACCAGACAATAATAAAAGTAAAACAAAACCTCCACCAGCACCCATCAAATTATGATTATATCGAGCTTCACTTTCTAAAGTTTGTATTTGGAAATCTTTACGCTGCGCATCATACTTAGATTGCAAATTCATAAACTGCTGATCCAACTGATTCTTATGAAGTGAATCCTCATAGACTTTATAATTTTTGAATGCAAAGAAAGCAGCCTTATAATTTTCTGCAGCCCGTTCTAATTTTAATTTACAATATAAATAGTTTTGTCTCAGTTGTCTTTCATCAGTATTGTCAACTATTTTTTTTCCTTGAGCTAAATATTTTCGAGCAGATTTAATTTGTTTTTTTACAGCAAAAGCATCAGCCAAAGAGAAAGATAAGTGTCCAACCAAAATAGGCGATACATTGGTAGCTTGATCCAAGAATCCATTTCCTAACAATGCAATTGTAGAATCAGGTTGATTCATATTATTAAAAGCATTCGCCTTAAAAAAATTATAATAGTATTGATTGGATTTATCTAATTTCGTATCAATTAAAGTAAGTGCCTTATTTATATAATGAATCGTTGAATCAAACGCTAAAAGTTGCGCAAAATTTTGACTTATTTGAGCATAAGTATCAGCTACTTTACCGGGTTGGTTGGCTTTGATATAAGCTGATCTCGCCAATAATAATTCAACATTTGATTTTTCATAAAGACCTTGCATACCGAAGTGTAAGCCTTTGCCCCAATAAGCGGTTGCTTCCAATAAATGTTTTTCCACACCTTCAGCATCACTTGAATACGATAAACATTTTTGAAATAACTCAATACTTTTTTTATTATTTCCATTGTTCATTTCCATATTAGCTTCCACCTCACAAAATATTCCTAGCAGGTAAGCTTTGGTAGATTTTGGAAAATCAGCATTGTTTATTTCAGTCTGAGCTTTTTTAAGAAGAGATATAGATTTCTCTTGGTCGATAGCCATAGAGGAGAAAATGTATCGATACAAATTTTTATAACTGCTTTTACCTTCTTGAGTCTCGTAAGCATGATATAAACTATCTAGGTATTTACTTTGGGAAAATCCAAGGATGGTAATGCCGCATAGCAGCATAAGGGTTAATGTTAGCTTTCTCATTTTGTTTAAAAGTATGTTGTTTAAAAAACTTGATGAAGTTAATTAATAATTCATATAGATCAATACATTATTATCTATAAATTTTAACTCTTGATTCGCATTAAGAATTAAAATTACAAATAAGGAATTCGAATAAGTGATGATACAAATAGATATAAATCTATTATTCATTTACCATTTCCAATAATTTAGTAACTGTTTTCCAATTTCTAGTAGTCGCAGCAACCTTTAATTTTTTCTCAAAAAAATTATTACTCAATTTTGTTTGATGATATTTTCCTTCACAATAAATAAATATTTCCCTTCCTATGATATGGAATTTGTCAGGACTATAATCGTAAGTTTTTATTTTTTCTAAATTCTCCTCAATAGGTTCTTCTTTTAAAAAAGTTAAAACCAATCTTTCGATTGCTATGTTTTTATCTTTTGTAAATGTATTGTTATGGAAAGCAGTTTGCCATTCTTCCACAGTTCTGATAATTACAGGCACATCGAAATCATATTGTGCTTTGATAGCTTTTGTAATTATCTCTTCGAGATTTTTTTTCTTTTTACTTTCAAATATGACATTGCCACTTTGAATATAAGTAGTGACATTAGTGAAGCCTAATTTTTTATAAAGTGCTCTTAAGTCAGCCATTAGGATTTTTCGCTTACCTCCGACATTGATTCCTCGAAGTATTGAAATGTATTTTGCCATTTTGGTTTATAGTTTTATTTTAGTACTCTAACTTCAACGGGACAATGTCATTGACATAAGGATTGAGTGCCTCTGTGAAACTCTTTTAGTTTTCCGTGAAACTCTGTGAAATAGTCAGAATTTGAATAAGGGATTTGAAAAAGGGAAATAGGGAAGACGGATTTGAGAAGTAAGAAGTTTGACGAATCAACTTATTACTTACTCCGTAAGTGTATTGTTTTTAAATAAATAAAAAACTTACGAAGTAAGAAAACAAATTAGCTCGTCAAACTTCATACTTCTCAAATCCGTCTTCCCTTAGCGCAGCGTTCCCTTTTTCAAATCTCTTCTTCCCATCACTATTTCTTCAACACTTTAATAAGCGTTCCTCTAGTCACTTGTTCACTTAATTCCATTCCATTGACAACAGCCATTTCATTAAATTTTTTCGCATCTAATCCAGCCTCACGGAAAGCAGAAGAAAGCGTACCAGATTGTGCAACGGAGTGAATATGAATCAAGTCAGGCTTTACATTTATTTTAGATTGATCAGTTAATCTCGCATAACCTTCCATCGTATTACGGAAAAGATTTTTGTAAGAAATAAAATCAGCAGGTTCAGACATTCCATGAAACATGAAAACGTTGTCACCATCTTTGATAAAGTAAGTTACAATTTTTAGTGTTGCAGCAGCAGCTTGACCTTGCTGTGCTTCTCCAAGTTGCTCCGTGACGATAGCTTTAGCAGGGAAACCATTTACCGTAAGGTTAGTAGATTCAACTAAAGTTAATTTGTTATTAGTTACAAAATTTGAAGAAGCTTCGTCCAAAGTTTTTTCAGCAGCGAATGTAAAAATCATAACTGCTTTTCCATCACTAGGCGCCATCTGCACTTGAGTAGGCGAGTTAGCTAATTGCCAACCTGTAGGAACTGGAAATCTAAACTTCATTTGAGGATGATAGAAAACATTATTTTCTACATAACCTTGTTGAGGATCTTCTCCAAATACTAAACCTTCCAACATTCTAAGATATTCGTCACGACCTACTTTGTAAGTAGAACGAGGATCTTTTGCTTGAGCTTCTTTCGCTAATTTTCCAACATTTTCAAATCTATTTAAAGGGTCAGGATGAGTGGATAAAAAAGTAGGAATTCGATCTCCTTCACCACCACCTGATAAGCGATTTAATGTTTTGAAAAAACCAGCCATATAATTAGCATCGTAACCAACTTTAGTAGAATACTCTACACCTAGTTCGTCCGATTCGGTTTCGTGTGCTCGACTATTTTTGAGCATCAATAATTGAATACTTTGACCTGCTGATTCTGCGTAATTTCTAAATTGCTTTGATAACACTACTCCCGCAATCATACCTACTTGACTTAAAATTTGATTACGTTGTTGCTTAGCAGAGTGACGACCTGAGATATGTCCAATCTCATGACCGAGTACTCCTGCGAACTCTGCTTCATTATTGAAGTGCGCCATAATACCTCGCGTGAAATAAACATAACCACCTGGAACTGCGAATGCATTTACGACAGGTGAATCCATTACTTTAAATTCATAATTTAAATGAGAACGGTGAGATATTTTCGCCATCTGTTGACCTTTACTATTGATGAAAGATTGTAAAGTCTCATCAGGATATAAACCAAAACTAGCTACAATACTAGGATCAGCTTGATCTCCTAATTGTTGCTCTTTAGATTCTGACATCAAGAAAGCTTCCTTTTTTCCAGTAATAGGATTACGGGAACAAGCGACTGCAATGATGATTACGGTTAAAGTCAGCATAACTAACTTAATCCATTGGATGCTATTTTTTTTCATTGTAAATTTTTTTATTTATTAGAACAATAGGAATAAAATGTATTTGAGTTTGATATAAATTAATTGATGAATTCAATGATTTTCTGGATTGCCTCAAAAATAGGAAAAATCATTATGAGTAAAAAGGAATCTATAAATTAGACGAGAGATAAGAGACTATTATATTGAGGGAAAAGAAAATACTAATCAATGGCAATTATTAGCTTTTGTATATTTATATTCAATAATATCATTTTTAGATTTCTGTTTTCTGCACTCGCTTCTAATTACTTGAGACCATACTAAACGTAAAAGTTACCTTAAAGATTTGTTATTTAAATGTTATAATTGAATCAATGTATTTGGCTTGTTATAAAAGTACTGTATGTTTGAGCCATTCAAATTTATTACAAACAAAAAAAATCAAATATTATGAAAAAATTATTTCTGATTGTATTGTCTGCAACATTTTTATTTACCTCTTCAAATGCTCAGATTGATATTAAAGTAAATCCAGTAGGATTATTATTTAATAGTCCTGATTTCTCTGGAGAATATATTGTCAAAGAAGATATAGGTATTGAGGTAGGATTAGGTTTAGAATATGGGAATACTCTTTTTGGAAATTTACAAAAATCTGGATTTAATATATTTGCCGCAGGGAAATATTATTTCAATCCCAATCATGGCGGTGATAATTTTTATGCTGGTATATATCTTCGCCCTAGACAAAAAACATTTACTGATGAAGATAATGAATTGGGTGGATTCAAAACATCTGCATTTGCAGGAGGAGTTATGTTTGGAAAAAAATGGGTAAGTTCAAAAAATATTGTTTTTGAACTTTCGTTAGGATTGGGAAGAGCGTTTAACAATAAGGTTACGTATGTAGATCCTAATAATGATCAATCAGTTAGAGGGTTAGGTTTAGATGGCATATTTAGATTCGCTGTAGGATACCGTCTTGGAGTAGATAAATAATTATTATATTTTTATAAAAAATAAACTAGATCGTTCCTATATTTGGGACGATCTTTTTTGTTTTAAAATTGCTATTCAGTTTTGTAAAAAAAAATAAAGTGAAAAAACTAAAATTAATATTCGTCCTTGCCATTCTAGCTAACAGCATCACTCATGCTCAAAATTTAGAATTTAAATTAGATGCATTAGGTTTGTTTTATTCTAGTCCTTCTTTTTTTGGAGAGTATCTAATCAAAGATGACTTGTCATTTGAAGTTGGAATGCAAACTAGATATAAAGGTTCAGGGGATGTTAATGGCGTAACAGGTCATAATTTATATTTTGGAGGAAGGTATTATTTCCGCCCGAATTATGGACATGATAAATTCTTTATTGGTTTTTATTTAAGAGGAAAAAATGAATATCATTTTAATAGTGGGATTACTACATTTTCAGGTGGTACTATTTTCGGACCAGGTAGTTTTATTGCTGGTGGAGAAGATTTTAAGGAATCTGGGCTTGGTGTCGGTATGATATTTGGGCGAAAAATTGTTTCTCGTGCAGGTATAACGGTTGATATATTAGCAGGTTTTGGAAGGGCTTATGTTACTAGAAGTGTACTGCAAGAATCTAATACAAGTGGATTTTTCTTTGGTAATAATGGACCTCGAGCTGATGGATTTTTTGCTATAAATATAGGTTATCGATTGGGTGGAAGGATTGAGTAAAATTAATTTTGAATAATTAATTTTGAATTTTGAATGTTTCGAAGAGCTTGTATTTGTTTATTTTTAAAATAAGTTCATTCCGCTTTTAAGCGGGACAAAATTCTATTGAATTCATTTTTTGTAACTATTCAGTAATCTAACCCCAACGGGGTTTAATAGAATAGCAAGGGGCATCGCCCCTTGAAAAAAACAAATTAGAAGGAAGCTCTGAAGGAG
>JALZVK010000445.1 GCA_023301005.1 Saprospiraceae bacterium
TATAGGATTTTTCTAAAGGTAGGTGCTAGGGAATGACTAAAGAATAAATTATAACAACTTTCGAATTTATTTTGGATTTAGACGAGGCAAAAAACGCAGACATAGCCTAGCTATGGAGAGTATTTTTAACGAAGTATAAATTCAAAAGAAATCGAAAAGTATTGTAAGTTATTTTTTAATCATTCCTAAAGGAAACAGCTTTTTTTTATTTTAATAAAAGCATTTTATCCTGCTCTATAAGTTCAAAATTAAAAAAGGTGAACTATAAAGATAATGAATCCGAATTTATTTTTACTAAAAAAATAAAATTCATGTTAATTATTATTACAAATAGTAAGCTTCACTTCTTTTAAGTAGTTATTACTAATTGAAATGCTTTGTGTTTTTATACTTAACTTTATCAGATTAGTGTTAAATTATTACCAATAATTCACCAACTTTACACATGCCGTTAAAAAAGTTGTAATTTTGTAGAAATTAAAAAATTTAAATTATGGATAATATATTATTTATAGGAGGTTTAGGAGGTCAAGAAATAATGCTTGTGCTTTTAGTTGTTCTTCTTTTTTTTGGAGGTAAAAAGATTCCAGAATTAGCACGAGGTCTTGGTAAAGGTATTCGTGAATTTAATAGTGCTCGTAGTACTATTGAAAATGAACTTAAAGAAGGTATCAAAGAAGCTGACAAAAAGAAACCTGAGAGTGAAAGCTAAAATTTAGTCTTAGATACTTAATGATAAATATTCTCTAAATTGAATATTCATTCCTCGTTACAATTGTATTTGATTTGACAAATATATGAACTTATGCAAACGCACTTAATTATTTATAAATTAAGTGCGTTTGTATATTAGACTTGTTACTTTTTCTGAATAACCTATTCAAAAAATATATGCGTACTCTTCTTTCTTTCCTATGCCTGTTTTTTTCCTTCTTTACTTTTTCTCAAAACGATTATGTTGTCATCGACAACATTGTAATTGAGGGAAATAAAAAAACAAAAAATCGAGTCATTTTAAGAGAATTAAAATTTGCCGAAGGCGATACAATTCCTATTGCTGACTTGATGCCCCAAATCGAACGTAGCGAAGAGCTGATTCTTAATACAGGACTTTTCACTAAAGCAAAAATCAATATTAAAGATTGGGACACTACAGTTCATCGATTGACTATCAAAATCGAGCTAAGAGAAATGTGGTACTTCTACCCTATGTATGTTTTTGAATTGGCAGATAGAAATTTCAATGTATGGTGGCAAGAACAAAATCGCTCCTTAAAAAGAGTTAACTATGGAGGTCGATTTTCTCATATTAATTTGACAGGGAGAAGAGATTTTCTGAAAATGATTGTTCAATTTGGTTACACTAAAAAATTTGAATTAGTATATAATGTTCCAATGCTCCGTAATAGTAGAGACTGGGGAGCATTTGCTGATTTTCATTATTCTGATAGAAAAGAAATTGCCTATATCACCGAAGGAAGTAAGTTGTTATTTAAAAGGCAAGCAGATGAGCGCATTTTATTAAAAAGATTTAGAGTAGGCGCAGGAGTGAGTTATCGACAAGGACTCGAAACTTATCATACTGGGAAATTACTATTTAGTGATAATTGGATTGGCGATACTATTAGTCAAGTCCTCAATCCTGATTATTTTTTAGATTCAAGAAATCGACAACGACATTTTACACTTCAATATATTTTCACAAAAGACAAACGTGATGTAAAAGCATATCCAAGATCTGGAAATCTATTTTCTGTTTTTTTACAACAAGATGGTTTAGGATTTTTTGATGATGTAAATGCTTTTGCAAGTACATTAACTTATGGGCATTATTTTCCGCTAGGAAAAAAATTAAGTTTTGGAGCTAAACTAAAAGGTCGATATTATTTTACTCGAAAAGAACAACCTTACACTCACGTATATGCTTTAGGATATTTTCCTGATTTTTTACGTGGTTATGAATTGTATGTCATAGATGGTTTGGATTATCTTTATGCTAAGACACATTTTCAATATCAAATTTTTAATAAAGAAATTAATTGGGGAAAGTATATGTTTATTCCTCAGTTTCGTTTGATGCCTCTAAAAGTTTATATTGCGATTAACAATGATTTTGGTTATGCCAACGCACCTTTTAATGGAGAAAGAAGTACATTAAGTAATGAGTTCCTTTGGGGACGAGGAGTAGGTTTAGACTTTGTCGTATTTCAAGACAAGGTTTGGCAGTTTGAGTATAGCTTCAATAACTTAGGCGAACATGGCTTTTTTTTACATTTTGAATTAACATTTTAATTGCATGCAGATTGTAGTTTACGGCAGAATAGCAAAGGAAAAAGATTTCCCTATCATCCAATCTTTTTTTGACATCCTCGCAGAGGAAAGTATCAACGCTTATGTCAACACCACTTACCTAGAAAGTTTAAAAGGAAATATTGAATTTAAAAATGACGTAGGCATTTTTGAAGGCTATCTTGATTTTAAAACTCGGAAATTTGATTATGTCATCACACTTGGAGGCGATGGTACTATTCTCAATGCAGTAGCGGAAGTGCGTGATAGTAATACTCCTATATTAGGAATTAACCTTGGACGATTAGGTTTTTTAGCAAGTATAGAAAAAACAAAAATCCATGAAGCCATCAAATTACTAAAAGAAGGTAGATACACTTATAGCGAAAGGACATTGTTACAGGTAGAATCTAATCATCCCGTTTTTGGCGATATTCCTTATGCACTCAATGATTGTACATTTCTAAAAAGAGATACTTCTTCGATGATTGTCATTCATACTTATATTAATGGTGCTTATTTAAATTCTTATTGGGCGGATGGTTTGATTATTTCTACACCAACAGGTTCGACAGGTTACTCATTAAGTTGTGGTGGACCAATTATCTTTCCTAACTCTGGTAATTTTGTAATTACTCCAGTAGCACCTCATAATCTAAATGTACGACCAATTGTAATTTCAGATAACTCCGTAATTTCATTTGAAGTAGAAGGACGAGCTGAAAATTTTCTTTGTACACTTGATGCTCGATTTGAAACGATTACTTCTGATTATCAATTGGCAGTTAGAAAATGTGATTTTAATGTAAAATTGATTCAACTGCATGGTAGGAATTTCATGCATACGATTCGAGAGAAATTGACTTGGGGAATTGATTCAAGAAATTATACAGCTTAATCTAGTATTAGATTTAAACATAAAAAAACAAAACCTTCTAAGGAAATCCTTAGAAGGTTTTTGTTTTTCGGTGTGGCGCCTCCAGGAATCGAACCAGGGACACATGGATTTTCAGTCCATTGCTCTACCAACTGAGCTAAGGCACCGAGCCAGCTGTTAAAAGCGAGTGCAAATCTATGTTCTTTTTTTATAAGTAACAAGCATTCTCTAATGAAAAAATATTTTTTTTTCATTTTTTTTTGTTTCAAAAAGAATTTTTAGTGTTATGAACTAGTATATGGGACAATTACACTAAAATCTTTAATCAACTTCATTACTTTTGCGGCATGTTAAGTAAGCGATTATATCTACTTTTTGGGACAGGTGCTATTTTAGTACTTATTATTACGGCGGTTATACTTCCTCGCGAATATAGTTGGGTATCTTTTTTCATGATACCTTTTGTTGTTGGAGGTGCTTTGTCATTTGTATTTAGCCCTCAACTAGATTGGTGGTGGTTTCAAAGAAATCCGCCAGAGCTTCCCGGTTCTTTAGGAAATCTATTATTAGAATATGTTCCTTTTTATAGCAATCTATCTGCTGATAATAAAACTAGGTTCCGACAACGAACTGCCATGTATTTGGAAGCACGAGGATTTTTTGCGATGACAGGAGGAGAAGATACTGATGTTCCTTTAGATATTAAGACTATTATTGCTGCCAATGCGGTGATGATGACTTTTGGTAGAAAGGATTTTATTTTGGATAAATTTGAACGAATATATTTCTATCTCCAAGCATTTCCTTCTCCAAATCATTCTTATCTACATGCTTCAGAATTAAATGAAGAAGATACTTGTTTTTTATTTTCAGGGGAGCATATCGTTCTTTCCTTTCGTCAAGCAGAAAGATATTATAATATCGTCTTGCATGAATTAGCAAGAGCTTTTGAATTGACTTATCCTAAATTTGATTACCCAAATTTCGATGAAATAATTTGGAAGGAATGGACAAAAGAATCGGTATTAACTTTTATGAAAATGCCTGAGGAAGATATTAATTTGAGAGGTGTGAGTGTATGTTTCTTTTTTCTAAAGCCTCAAAAATTCAAAGAATTGATGCCTCAAAAATTCGAGACTTATAAAGATATTTTCAACATTAATCCTTTAGAGAAAACTGATCCTGTAATTGATAAAAGTATTATCGAAGGTGTTCCTTGATTTAATATAAATCATCTCGGATTTATAAAATCTATATCTGACTAAAGTTTTATGATTTCGCTTCGCTATGGTTTTATGGCTTTTAAATAGTAAAACAATATAACAATAGCGAAGCGAAACCATATAACCATCTACTCCACAAAAAAGAAAATCCCGAATCTTCTAAATTGAATATTCGAGATGTATATGTTTAAATATTTGATAAACGATTTAATAAAGCTTCTCTTTTTTTTGCAGAAACTTCAACTTGTTTCCCATCTATCATTTCTATTATTCCTCCTTTTTTTGATTTTATAAATTTACGAACTGCTTGAAGATTAACTAAATGAGATTTATGAACTCGGAAAAATCCTTTGTCCAATAATAAGTCTTCAAAATGTTTGAGTGTTTTAGTAATAAGGTGAGAACTATTATCAGATAAAATTATGGTAGTATAATTACTCTCTGCTTCACATCGAATAATATCTGAAAAATTCACAAAGTTAAATCCATCAGTTGTAGTCAATGCAATTTTTTCAATTTTTTGAGCAACAAGTAATTTCTTTAGAAATTCGATTTTTTCAAGCTGAACTATACTCCCTCTCAGCTCTTTCGCTTTGTTAACTGCTCGTACTAATTCTTCTATCGAAATCGGTTTCAACAAATAATCAATCGCAGCAAATTGAAAAGCCCTCAAAGCATATTCATCATGTGCCGTGGTGAAGATGATATCAAATGTAAAACCATTGTTATAATCTTTTAATAATTCAAATCCGCTTTCGACAGGCATTCGAATATCTAAAAATACAAGATCGGGTTCTTCTTTTAAAATGATTTCCCTTGCTTCTTTTACGGAAGCAGCTAAACCTATGATTTCTAAATCTTCACAATACTCATCACATAATGATTGAAGTACTCTTCGACTTCGAGGCTCATCATCAACTATTAGAGCTTTCATGTTTTATAATATTAGAGTTTATTCTAAATAGGGTTGTTTGAAGATTTTAAAAAATTTAAAAAACATAAGTTTTCGATCCATTAAAAAATCTTCATTCAGAATTAAGTCCATTGTAATGATACTGAATATCCTTCATTTTAGCAACTTCAATAATTGATTTAGTTTTTGTACTAATTATGTATATTTTTACTTTAGTAACAATGAGAATTTTCATCTCTAGATTTAACTTATAATTTATAACATGAAACTTACAAGGAAGAGTTTTTTTAAAGGTGCAGCATTAGGAATTATTTCTTTACCATTTGTAATCAAAACTTGTGGTGCTCAAAATACTGCTCAAAATTCTGGACCTAATATCATTTCAGGGAAAAAGTATAAATGGAAAATGGTAACAACTTGGCCTCCTAATTTTCCAGTATTAGGTGAAGGTTGTAATCTTTTTGCAAAGTGGGTAAAAGAAATGTCAGGTGGAAGAATGGAAATAAAAGTTTATGGTGGAGGTGAATTAGTTCCTGCTTTAGAATCTTTTAATGCAGTAAGTAGTGGTGCCGCCGAATGTGGTCATGGAGCAGCATACTATTGGGCGGGACTTGCTCCTTCTGCTCAGTTTTTTGCATCCGTTCCTTTTGGTATGAATGCTCAACAAATGAATGCTTGGATTATTAGCGGAGGTGGTCAGGAGCTTTGGGAAGAGTTGTATGATAAATTTAATCTGCTCCCTATGCCCGCAGGGAATTCAGGTGTACAAATGGGCGGATGGTTTAATAAAGAAATTAATTCTATTAATGATTTAAAAGGATTGAAAATGAGAATGCCAGGGCTAGGTGGAAAAGTGCTAGCCAAGGCTGGAGGTAATCCAATTCTTATTGCAGGTGGAGAGTTATATACAAGTTTGGAACGAGGTGTTATTGATGCTACAGAATGGATTGGACCTTATCATGATTACATTATGGGTTTTCATGATATTGCAAAATATTACTACTCGCCAGGATGGCATGAAGCTGGAACAACGCTTGAGTTATTTTTTAATAAAGAAAAATTTAATGCACTTCCTAATGACTTACAAGAAATCATGAGGACTGCTGCCATGCGATTAAATATGTGGATGCTTTCTGAATTTGAAGCAAAGAATACTTTCTATTTGAAAAAAATATTAAGCGAATCAAAAGCTGAGATTAGAGAATTTCCTCAAGAGGTGTTAACTCAACTCAAACAATATACAGACGAAGTTCTAGCAGATGTAACTGAAACTGATGCTTTTGCAAAAAAGGTTTATGACTCTTATGATAAATTTAGAAAAGATGCAGTTGAATGGTCTAAGTTGACAGAGAAGGTTTTTTATAATAAAATTCAGATTTAGAGCTTGTTGGGAAATTATATTTCGGCTAAAAACGCCTTTTTTTTGATGACACTTCTTTGAAAAAAAAGTCAAATAGCACAGACTATGTTCCTATTTTTTCGCATCGTTTTATCAAAAAACGAACATTTTTTTCTCAAAATCTAATTCCCCAACAAGCTCTTAAAAAAAATAGAGAAGCAATATGAAAAAGAATTGTATAGAATGTGGAAACGAATTTAATGGTCGAGCAGATAAAAAATTTTGCGACGATAGTTGTCGAAGTGCATATAATAATAAACTCAATAGTGACGCTAACAACTTCGTCCGAAACATCAATAATATTCTAAGAAAGAATAGAAGAATTCTTGCCGAATTTAATCCCAATGGAAAATCAAAAATCCATAAAGATAAATTAATGGAACAAGGATTTAAGTTCAGTTACTTTACCAATGTCTATAAAACAAAAGCAGGCAAGGTCTATTACTTTTGTTATGACCATGGTTATTTACCTTTGGATAATGGATGGTTAGCATTAGTAATGCGTAAGAGTTATGTAGAGTAATTTTATAATCATCTCAAATAGAAAAATCGCAATATGAAAAATTTCATATTGCGATTTTTGTTTTTTATTTAAAATTAAAAACTTTCTATTTCGAAGAAAGAGTTATAAACGGACATATAATTTCTTCTAAAGAAATTCCTCCATGCTGGAAAGTATTTTTATAATAATTATTATAATGATTATAATTATTAGGGTAAAGAAAGAATGCATCTTCTTTCGCAAATATAAAAGTGGAACTTACATTTGGACGAGGCAACATCCCATCTTTAGGATCTCTAATTTGAAGTACATCTCTTTTATCATATTGTAAATTTCTCCCCACCTTATATCTTAAGTTAGTTGTCGTTTCTCTATCACCTACAACTTTTGAAGGAGTATTCACTCTGATAGTTCCGTGGTCAGTTGTTACTAAAAGTTGACAACCTCTCTCCGCAGCTCTTTGCAATGCTTCCCATAACAATGAATTTTCAAACCAAGATTTAGTCAAAGATCGGTAAGCTTTTTCATCACCTGCTAACTCTTTTAAAACTTCCATTTCCGTTCTAGCATGAGATAACATATCTATAAAATTATAAACAATCACCGTCAAGTCATTATTCAAATAATTCAAAATATTATCTTGAACTTGCTTTGCCTTATTCACATTAGTCACTTTTACATAATCCGTTTTAAGTGGTTTATGCACTACTCTACGCACTTGTTCATTTAACAAATCATGCTCTCTCATATTCTTTCCACCTTTCTCATTATCATTCAACCACCACTCAGGATAATGTTTTTGAATATCAGAAGGCATCATTCCAGCAAAGATTGCATTACGTGAATACTGTGTTGAGGTAGGAAGGATGCTATAAAAATAATCTTCTTCCTCCACTCTAAAGTATTCTGCAAAAAGTGGTTCTAAAATTCTCCATTGATCATATCTTAGATTATCAAGCAAAAGCATAATCGTTGGTTGATCGTCTTTTAATTTTGGAAATACTTTACTCCGCATTAAATTACTAGACATAATAGGTGTACTATCTGATTCATCTCCTACCCAACTAATATATTTTTTCTCAACATATCTTGAGAATTCAGCATTAGCTTCTGTTTTTTGCATTTGAAGTATTTCACCCATTTGTGCAGAAGTAGAAGCATCTAATTTCAATTCCCAATTAATTATTTTACGATAAACATCTACCCATTCTTCGAAATCCAATCCACTATTAATATCCATCGAAATTTGACGAAATTCTCGTTGATAATCAGAATTAGTTTTTTCACTTACCAAATCCTTCTTATCAATAATCTTTTTTAGCGTCAATAAAATTTGATTGGGATTCACAGGTTTGATGAGGTAATCTGTTATTTGAGAACCAAGTGCTTCTTCCATCACATTTTCAGCCTCATTTTTAGTAATCATAACTACAGGAAGGTGAGGATTGGTAGCTTTGATTTTCGCTAAAGTTTCAAGCCCTGTAAGACCGGGCATACTTTCATCTAGAAAAACAACATCAATATCATTTGCATTTTCACACTCTTCAAGGGCATCATGTCCATTAGTAACAGCGATTACTTCGTAATCCTTTTTTTCTAAAAACATGATTTGAGGTTTTAACAAATCAATTTCATCATCTGCCCATAGGATTTTAATTTTTTCCATACTAATCTTAAGTTTTAACCTCGAAATTATTTCGAGAAAGGTTTTAAATAAAAATAAAGTGTAAAAATGTTGATAGCATATATAATATTAAGATGCTTGAATTTCTCCCTACAAAAGAACAAAAAAATAAGATGTAGGAGTTTATAATTATGAAATTATATTAATTGATTATTTAATTCCTAACAAAAGGAGATTTCTTTCTTAAATATTCAACTAAAAAAAGTTTAATGCGTAAAAATAAGACGCAACCATTTATAGTAGATGTCCATCTACCTTATACTTTTATCAAAGAAGAAAGATTCTTTGAGTTTTGAGTAAATATATTAATGTAAGTGCGAAATAATGAAACGATTAGAAATCTCCTTATATTTCTTCAAATCAAGTTTTTGAATTAATTTTAGCGATTCTCTAATTATTAAGGAATAATCTTTGAAGATGTAGGTTTTTTTCACCCTAAATATGAATAAGAAAAAAATATTCAACGATCCTGTTTACGGATTCATTAGTATTCCTCACGGAATTATTTTCGACCTTATAGAACATCCTTTTTATCAACGTCTAAGAAGAATTTCACAATTGGGACTTTCCCATTATGTTTACCCAGGTGCATTACATACTAGATTTAATCATGCATTAGGTGCCATGCACTTAATGACTCAAGCCATCGAAACACTCAAATCGAAAGATGTTGAGATTACAAAAAAAGAAGCTCGAGGAGTATTGATAGCAATACTTTTACATGATATTGGACATGCACCATTTTCTCATGCTTTAGAACATACACTTGTAAATGTTCACCATGAAGAGTTGTCAGAGTTTTTCATGCAAAAATTAAATAAGGAGTTTAAAGGAAAATTGGATATTGCTATTCAAATTTTTAAAAATGAATATCCTAAAAAGTTTTTGCATCAATTAGTAAGTAGTCAACTTGATATGGATCGGATGGATTATCTTAATCGAGATAGTTTTTTTACAGGTGTATCAGAAGGAGTTATCGGTTATCATCGCATAATTAAGATGTTAACAGTAAAAGATAACGAACTTGTTGTGGAAGAGAAGGGAATTTACTCAGTTGAAAAATTTTTAATCGCACGTCGATTAATGTATTGGCAAGTTTATTTACATAAAACGGTCTTATCCGCAGAACAAATGTTGATTCGAGCTTTACAAAGAGCGAAAGAATTAGCTCAAAAAGGAGTTCAAGTGGAAGGATCAGATGGTTTAAGGTACTTTTTATATAATAATCTTTCTCGGAAAGATTTTGACAAAAAAAGTGACGAACTATTAAATATGTATGCATCATTAGATGATGTTGATATACTTGCAGCTTTAAAGAAATGGAGTTCTCATGATGATTTTGTGTTATCATTTTTATCGAAAAGTATCATTGAGCGAAAATTATTTAAAATAAAATTGCAAAATGAACCATTTAAAAGTGACTACGTAGAAGAAATGCGTCAGAAATTATCGAATAACCAATTAAAAATTGGTTTTGAGAATTCTGCTTATCTCATCTTTACAGGAAAAGAGTCAAATAATGCCTACAGCACAAAAAAAGATGAGATTAAAATTTTATACAAGAATGGAAAGGTTTTACCGATGTCAGATGCATCTGATTACGGTATTCAACCAAAAATAATTACTAAGAATTATTTATGTTATCCAAATATTATATTATAAATTTGCGCTGAATACACTTTGTGACATAGTAAATTTTGTTATTGTAATTATTTGAATATATCTAATTTATTTGATAACCACCTAATTTTTTTTTTAATCAAAACCAATTTAACTCAATTATGAAAAAATTGAACCTTATTTTATCGGTTGCTTTCATGCTTTGCGGTTTCGTTGTATTAGCACAACCAGGTACAGACATGCCACCTAATGGCGAAGCTGGAAAATGCTATGCAAAATGTTTGATCGCAGATCAATATGAAACAGAAACTGAACAGATAGAGACTAAAGCTGCGGCTACTCGTACAGAAGTAATTCCTGCTGCTTATGAAACAGTAACTGAGCAAGTTGTTGCTAAAGCTGCTGCTTCACGTATGGAAGTAATTCCTGCTGAATACTCTACTACAAGTGAGCAAGTAATGGTTTCTCCTGAGAAAACAAATCTAGTTCCTGTTCCTGCTCAGTACGAAACTTATACAGAGACTGTTGAAACTAAAGCTGCTTCTTCTAGATTAGAAGTAATTCCTGCTACTTACGAAACTGTAAGTGAGCAAGTTGAAGTTTCTCCTGCTAAAACAAGATTAATT
>JALZVK010000446.1 GCA_023301005.1 Saprospiraceae bacterium
AAACGTAGGCGATGCTATGCATCGACGAGGCTTTTTAACGAAGAGTGATAAAAAAAGAAGCCAAAATAAATATGAGATAATTGTGTCCAAGAACTTAAGCAAATAATATTATTATCAAAAAGGAGATTAAACAGAATAGTTGTAGTAATTTCCAAATTCTTTTTTCTGCTTTGATTCCTTTTTCAAATTTTACTTTGACGGCTAAAAGAGAGATTAGGATTAGTAAAAAACTTATGGAGACAATTGAAGAAATTTGAAAAGCTATCATGATTAAAACAAATCCTAAAAAGAATGGATGTTTAAATTTTAATTTCTGATTATCTAATTTTTGAAAACATTGATACTTAGTTTTTAAATCCGAGATTTCATCAGGGCTGATTTTTCTCTTTTTAATTTCTGCTTTTACTTGAGCTATAATTGAATTTGGATATATCACCTTTTCTGACACGATTCCTATTAATTGAAAATCAGTTAAAGTTGAAGCTTTATCCTCTAGACCATAATCTAAAATGTCATCTTGATTCAAAGTGAATTTGTTTTTTAACTTATTAGAAAATGAAATTAAATAAAGTTATCATCATCAATTTCTTTTTCAAAAACTAATTCAGTTCCTTTTACACCTTTAGGTATAGCAGAATGAGGAGCGAAGGTTACAAACCGCCAACCTCTACTTCCTCTTTCATTTATGATTTCAAGATAATCTTGTTTTGATTTTCCAGTCCAATTACTAAAAGAAATACTTTCAGCTTCGTAGATATATTTTTTCATCTTAGGAATATTTTTTTCATTTAAAGATCTAAATTTAAGATTTACATTTTTAAATAAAAAAAAAGCACGAGTTGAAAACTCGTACTTTTTACTAATTCAATTTTAAAAACTTTTTCTTTATTAATTCGGATTTTTTATTTTGATAAATCTAAAAGCACACCTACTGAATATGAAGGACTTGCAAAAATGATTTCGCCTCTAACAGCAGAAGCATAACTTGCTGAAATTCCAAACTTCTTAGTTAAGTAAACTGTTACTTCAGCTGATAAACTTGTAAATTCACTATTATTTGCAAAGACGCTTGTACTGCTAACATCGCTCGCAAGGCTACCATTTTTAAATGATTCCGTTCCTGTAAGTCGACCTGTTAACCATACTCTTTCATTGAGTAATCCAGCACCTACTTCTAATCCATATTGGAATTCATCAGAGAAACCTTTAGTTCGATTATTGATTCCTGCAGTAGCTGTTCCATATAGAGAAAGGCTTTTAGTTTGTAAACCTCTACTTGCATCGATCTGAAGAATTTGGTTAAATTCTCCATCTCCTGTTTGCAAGTTTTCTTGAACACCTCCTGAACTATTTCCTAATGGCAAACCTAAGGTAAGAGTACTGCTCACTCTGACTTTACCTTTGGTTTTTAAACCATATTTAATACCGATGTTAGTATCTCCAAATGAGTTGATAGCATCTCCAGGTGATAAAATTTCACCTGTAGTACCCGAGACTATATTGTTATTAAATGCTCTACTAAAAAAAGGAACATTGGCAATCGCAGTCAATCTATTCGTTACACCATACTCTCCATAAAAACTAGTATTAAAAATTCCACTAGTAACATTTGGATCAATAAATCCAAGATCTGTATAATGTTGGTCAGCAACAATCCACCATTGTGAAAGTTTATAAAATCCTTTGCCTTTAGCTTGAGGCCAACCACCACCTGCTATTGTAAAATTTTGAAATATAAAAACACTTGCTATAATTAAAATTAACTTTTTCATTCTTTATTAATTGGTTTTAAAATTTTCAATGCTTTTAATTATCGAATTGTCCGTCGCCCACTTTTACATTAAATGGTTCACAAAAATAAAGTACATATTCGTAATCCGTCAAAGCAACACTACTCGGTAGCGTGTAAGAATGTGTTCCACTAAAAACCGAAACAGGACCAATCTCATAAGCACCTGAAATAGTATTTGGATTATTAGTTAGGTAAACATATAAACCTGGCAAGGCAGCAGAAGCCACATAATTATCTGCAAATGATAAAGTTAATTCTCCGTTATCTTCTTCCGTTAAGGTGAAATCACCTTCTAATACATAAAAAGTAGTTGTAGCCACAGTACCTGTTCTTTCAAGAGTTGGTGGAGTAACAACAGTTGAATTACCAACAGCTAAAACTTTTTCATCTCTTACAAATTCTCCACTTTCAGCAGTAGTTTCAGCTGAAATTATAGCGGTTCCAACTTGTAATGCAGTTGCTATACCATCACCGTCAATCGAAATGATACTTTCATCAGAACTTGTCCACGTAATATCAGTAGTAGTTAATCTTCCAACATTATTGAAGAAATCAGCTTCGTATTGATAAGAGGTATTTAATTCAATGGTATCAATTGGGTTTGTAATTCTAATGACTGGATCTACTCGATCTTCGAGAATATCATCGCCTACGCAGCCATTTAATAAAAGTAGTAAGAGAGGTAAAATGAAAAATATATTCTTCATAAGAGTTTGAAATTTTAAGTTTTAAAGTTTTAAAAATTTGAAATCAGTATTAAAATGAAATTGTCT
>JALZVK010000447.1 GCA_023301005.1 Saprospiraceae bacterium
TAAACAATAAATTTATTTATTTTTTCAACCTGCTAAAATTATTTTTTAATCTTCGATTAATTATATTTTAAAAATTTAAAAACCTCTTTCTCAACAATACCTACCACAAAATTATTAAAACAAACCCTTTAAATAAATTCTTACTTTTCTATTAAAAAAATCATCCTGCTTAAATATTTATCTTCCAAAAAATAACCGTGAATTTATATAAAAAATCAAATGTAAATTTTGTTAATATAAGTTTAATATATATATTTGTGACACAATTATACCAAAACTAACTAACGTTAAATACACTACTTATGACTCTTTTTTATCTGTCTCTGACAATTTCAGTAATAGCTCTTATTACAATAGCTCTTACTAATCAACCTGTAGATGAGCAATAAATAATAGGTTGATCATTTTTAAATTTTGTTGGTAGTAAAAAAGTTTTAAATTTTATACGAAGCACATAAGACTTTAAAACACTATGAATCGCTATACACTACCTTCCATCGAGCTGTTAATGTTTAGTTTCTTTTTCATTCTTTTAAGTAACAATACTTATAGCCAAGATCAAGAATACTTTACAATCTCTCTAGAGATACTAACAGACTTATCTGACGATACGATTCAAACTAATAATACTAATGAATCTAGTAAGAAAAAAGTTTCTTCTAGATATTTTAGAGAGTCAGCTGATGACAAATTAACACCAAAAGGAAGTCAGCTTGAAGAAGCAATTCCTTCTTATTTTCGTCATCACAAACAACTCCCAGACGATTTCTCAGGATTTGTAATTGAATTGTTACAAACTGATGAAAAAGTTGAAAGAAATTATCCTCTATTTGAAAGATTTGGAAATATTAAAGTTCAACAATTAGATAATGGGAAATATTCCTATTGCATTATTGTTGACTTCAAAAGCCCAAATAGAGTTAAAATATTTACGAAGGAGGTTATCCTCCCTAATGTGCCTGATGCTCAAGCTTTGAGATATAGAAAGGGCAAACGTAAGAAGATGTAGTTTTCTTTTTTTGAGACCGAGGACGGAAATAGCCTCTTGCATTTCGGTGTGGGGGGCTATTCTTTTTGTATGCAGGAATTTTGAAGTTGAGTTGGTCGAATACTTTTATTTACGATTTAACAGAATATCGAACAATCGAACAAGGATTTACACAGTTTGAAGTTTGACGAATTAACTTGTTTACTTACTGCGTAAGTGTATTGTTGTTTTATATAAATAAGAAAATACTTACGAAGTAAGTGAAAATTGAGTTTATTAGTATTCTATTTATTTTGAATTATTTTGAAGTGCAGCTTTTCTAAGTCGTTGTAAAAATGGAGATGCAAAAATAAAATCTTGTAACAGCTGATTCTCATTATCTACAACCTCATCTTTATTTCCTTGCCAAGCCAACTCACCATTATACAGTAAAATAATATTATCTCCGATTTCCATTACAGAGTTCATATCATGCGTATTAATAATAGTTGTGATTTGATTCTCGTAAGTAATTCTCTTAATCAACTCATCTATAAGGAGAGATGTTTTTGGATCTAAACCTGAGTTAGGCTCATCACAAAAAAGATATTTTGGATTCAAAACTATTGAACGAGCAATACCAACCCGCTTCTGCATACCACCACTTACCTCCGAAGGATATTTATTATTCGCACCAACTAACTCTACTCTTTCCAAACAATAATCTACTTGTTTTATTTTCTCTTTTCGAGTCATCGAAGTAAACATATCCAATGGAAAACGAATGTTCTCTTCTACTGTCATAGAATCAAAAAGTGCAGAACCTTGAAATAACATCCCAACCTCCATTCTTATTACTCTTCTTTCCTTTTTAGATAACTGAGAAAAATTACGATCGTTATACCATATCGCACCACTTGTTGGTTCAAATAATCCTACTAGTATTTTTAGCAAAACCGTTTTCCCTGCTCCACTACGACCAATGATTAAGTTGGTTTTACCTTTTTCGAAGGTTACTGAAATGCCTTTCAGTACTTCAGTTTCGCCAAAAGATTTTTTAATATTTTCCGCTCTAATCATCTTTACTTTTTTAATATTGCTTCATTCTTATGTGGCAAGGCTATTGAGTTAATAACAATGCTATTACATAATCCGCAAATAAAATCAATATATCAGAATATACTACAGCTTGAGTACTTGCTTGACCTAATTCGATACTTCCTCCTTTTACATAGTAACCTTGATATGCAGATACTGATGTTAATATAAATGCGAATACTAACGCTTTTATTATCATCATCACTACATTATAGTCTGTAAAGAAAGCTCGTAATCCACGTAGATATTCTTCATGAGTAATCAATCCTCCTAATACACTTGCAATATATCCTCCCATGATACTTATGAATGCTGCTAAACAAACTAATAATGGAATCATAATTAGAGCTGCAATAATTTTAGGCATTACTAAATAAGATGCGGTATTAACTCCCATAATTTCCATTGCATCAATATGTTCTTTTTGACGCATCCCTCCTATCTCCGCAGCTATATTAGATCCTACTTTCCCTGCTAGTACCAAACAACTTATCGTAGGTGCTAATTCTATAATTGCACTATCTCTTACGATATAACCAATGTACCATCGAGGAACTAAAGTTCCATCCAATTGATAAGCAAATTGTACAGAAGTTACCGCTCCAATAAATACTGATATGATTCCTATAATGACAATAGATCCTACGCCAATATCATCCATCTGACGCATGGTTTCTTTCCAATACATCGAGAATTTTTCAGGTCGCGAAAATGCCGTTTTCAACAACAAAACATATCGCCCAAAATGATAGAAAAAATTAAATGTCATATGAAATAGTATGTATAGGAATTGATTCCTGTTCCCTTCTAAATTTACTACAAGAATATTTGTAATTTGCGGCAAATATAGAGGTTTTTCTTTAAACGTAGAATTAGTCTTGAATGTTTGGTCTAATACTTTTAAAATAGGTTTGACTTTAAGTCTTTAAGTTCTTGTTTATATTTAATTTAAAAAAATATTCGAATGAATTTAATTATTACAGGAGCTACCAAAGGAATTGGAAGAGCTATTGCTGAAAAATTTGCAAGCCAAGGATTCAATATTGCGATTAATTCACGTAATGCTGATGATCTAAAAAAAATGAAAAATAGCTTCAGTAAAAAATATCCTGATATTGAAGTTTTAACTAAAAAAACAGATATGAGCAAAAAGAAACAAGTCGAAGCTTTTGCCAAATTTGTTTTATCAAAATGGAAAACGGTTGATATTTTAATCAATAATGCTGGAGTGTTTTTACCTGGAGAAATTCATAAAGAAGCTGATGGTACGCTCGAATCTCAAATCAATACTAATCTATATAGTGCCTACTACCTGACTCGTGCTATCCTTCCTGTGATGCTAAAAAAATCTCGAAGTAAAATAACTCCTAAAAAACACATTTTTAATATGTGTTCTATCGCAAGTCAGATTGCTTATCCGAATGGTGGTTCTTATAGTATTTCCAAATTTGCATTATTAGGATTTTCTAAAGTATTGCGAGAAGAAATGAAAGAGAAAGGAATTAGAGTAACTTCGATACTTCCTGGTGCAACTTGGTCCAATTCATGGGCAGGTGTAGATTTACCTGAGAGTCGATTGATAGAAGCTAATGATATTGCTATCGCAACTTGGAATGCTTGGGAAATGAGTGCTTCGGCTGTGGTGGAAGATATTGTGGTTCGTCCGCAATTAGGAGATTTGTAAATTTTATTGTTTTATTGTTACGCTTCGCTTATGGTTTTATGGTTATCGAATATTATTCGATTTTCAATTTTTTGAGAACTACAAAACCATAAGCGAAGCGCAACAATAAAACTATTCATACCACCTTATGGCAATACAAATTTCTCACATTCCAAAGTAGCAGTCATACCAACGATAAAATTCTCTCTATCTACTATATCTTGATATTCCGATTCTATTTCATTAATTGTTTCTAAATCATCGCACACTTGTGGTTTTTCTTCTACAAGTCCTGCGATAGTAATTGTGCATCGAAGGCAAACCTCCTCTTGTTTACAAGAAGGTAATAATACTGCAATGAATGCTACTACAAAAAGAAGTTGAGATAACTTTCTCATGTTAAGTAAGTTTTTTTATAATTAAAAAATAAGACTTGTTTTGATTGAGTTTAGTAACGTTGGGGGTAACGTTTATTTTGGGAAGTTTTTGAAATATAATTCAAGGTATATCGGAATTCGGAGAAATGCAAAAAAAGTTAGTAAGAGTAGTAGACTTGTTTGATGAATACTTCGTATTTCATTTTTATAAAAAAATAAAATACGAAGTATTCAAATTAAGTTAGAGTGAAAAACTTATCACTTTCTACTTTTAAGTATTCAACGCACCACAAACACTAATCGTTTGCCCAGAAACATATTTAGACATATCCGAACCAAGGAATACACATACATCTGCAACTTCATTCGCTTCGCCCAATCGCTTTAATGGAATATTAGTTAAAAATGCTTCTTTAGTTTTTTCATCCAATTGGTCAGTCATTTCAGTTCCAATAAAACCTGGCGCAACTGCATTACATCTGATACTTCGAGAACCTACTTCTTTCGCTATTGATTTTGAAAAACCAATAATCCCTGCTTTGGATGCAGCATAATTCGCTTGTCCTGCATTTCCAAAAACACCTACTACGGAACTCATATTGATAATCGAACCACTTCGATTTTTTAACATTGGACGAAGCATATGTTTGGTCAAATTAAAAACTGATTTCAAATTCGTTTCGATTACAGTATCCCATTGTGCTTCATCCATTCTAAGCATCAAATTATCACGAGTGATTCCAGCATTATTTACCAAAATATCAACTTTACCAAAATCTTCTAACACTGCTTTTACAAGTGCTTCCGCTTGTTCGTAAGAACTTGCATCAGATTTGTAAGCTTTTGCTTGCACGCCCATTGCTTGTAATGCCGCTTCTACATTTTTAGCACGCTCTTCTGAAGAGTGATAAGTGAAAGCAACTGCTGCGCCTTCTTCTGCAAATCTTTTAGCTATAGCTTCTCCAATTCCTCTTGAACCTCCTGTCACTAATGCAATTTTATCTTTTAATAAATCCATCGTTGGTTGTTTTGTTTTTTATTTAAAATAAAAATTAAGTTCTTGATTTAGGTATTTTTAAATCTTATCAAATGCGAAAATAAAAAAAGCCGCTTGAAACAAGAAGTTCCAAGCGGCTTTTCCGAAGATTAGATAAAAGGATTAATCAGCAATTTCCTCACAATCTAATTCTTCTGTATAAATAATAGCAATATCATTAGCTACATCTTTTTTGTTTTCTTGAGGAACATAACCCAAGTTACGATTTCCGTACCATCCTCCTCCTTTACATTTCTTAGAGCAAGAGCTCAACATTCCTAGGCAAAAAACTAGAGTTAAAGTTAGTATTAATGATTTCTTCATGATAAATTATTTGGCTTTAGTGTTAAAAAAAAATTATAAGTGGAGGAATTTACAGAATTATACCTCAAATTCAATACCACAAATATAACTAAGCTAGATATGATTTAAGTATAAAACATTTAAATATTAAGCAATATATTAAGCAATAGCATGCTTTGTCAATCTACATTTCACTCTTAATATTTGTTGCACTTCTTCTACATCAACAGCATAAGGTTTAAAAACTGCATTATTATCTGAGATAAGATTAAGACTTTTCACTTCACTACCTTCTCTAATTTGTTGAATTCGTTTAGCAACAACAACATCAGTCACTACTACATATATATGATTGTCTCGTAAAGGTTCTCCACGTTCGATAGGTTCACAAACAACCAAATCTCCATTGGTGATATTAGGCATCATACTATCTCCACTTATTTCAAATGCCATTAAACTTCCTTCCATACCTGGAATTGAAAATTTATGTAATGACTCAATATATGTTGGATCTTGATGTTGGGTAGCATAACCTGCTATCGCTTTGTCAGGAACTAAAACAATATTACGTCTACCACTTAATTTTTTCTCATTAATAGATCGCACTTGCAAATCTCCGCTATGTACATAGCCTTCTTGAAACATTTCATCACTTAATCCAAACAAGTAGTTGGCATTTATCTGAAATATTTCAAACAATTTATTGAGTTGTTCTATAGTGATATTTCGTTGCCCTTTTAAGATACTATTTACAACGTGATTGTAAGTACCTATATGGGTTGCGATGTCTGATTTACCTTTTATCAGGTTTAATTTCTCTAATTCGCTATACACTAATCGGAACCTTTGGTTCACTATATTGTTTGAAAAATCAGCCATTCTAAAAAAATTGTTTTAAAAAGTTTGGAAATAAAAACTTTTTGTTTGATATTTGTGTCGTACTTATAAATATTGAAACAAAAACATTCAAAATTAGCAAACACAAAGTACAAAAAGTTTCTTACAATGAAAAAGCATACACGCATTAATAGCATTCCAACTAAAGAGTCTTCAACAACTTTTGAATGGGCGATTATTGATAAAAAACCCAAAGTAGAAATTGATGTCGAAAAAGCAGATATCATTCATGATTCATTTTTAAGACAGTCTTTATTACCTACACTTTGGACTATTGCTAAAAAAATCATGCTGGGCTTAAAAAAACCACTTATGTCTTTAAAATATAGATTTTATAAAATGACCTCTGAAATGAATATTGACTTAACAGGTCGATTACAAGGAAAGAATATTCCTTGGATGAAAATTGGTCTAGTTGTTTTTGCAGGGTATATTTTATTAAAAAAAGATATGCACTTTAACTTCAACTTAAGTGCTCCATTCTCATCTATCGCTGATGACGAAGAGGAATACCAAACGAGTAATTATGCTCAATCTATCTCTAATCCGTATGCACCTGTTTCTGCCAAATCTCTTTCAAAAGCAGAAGTCAAAGCTTTTATAAAAAAATATACACCTATTGCTCAAAAAGAAATGGAGCTTTATGGAATTCCTGCTAGTATCAAGATGGGACAAGCCTTGATAGAAAGTCGAGCAGGTACAAGTCGTCTCGCACGGAACAATAATAATTTCTTTGGAATGAAATGTTTTTCGAAAAATTGTAAAAAAGGACATTGTTCTAATGCAACAGATGATCACCACAAAGATTTTTTTAGAAAATATAAAAGTGTGGGAGATAGCTTTAGAGCACATAGTACGCTCCTATCAGGAAATCGATATAAAGAATTGAAAAAACATAATACTGATTATAAGAAATGGGCAAAAGGATTGAAGCGTCAAGGTTATGCCACAGATAAAACTTATGACAAAAAACTAATCAATGTTATTGAAAAATATAATCTACATCAATTAGATAACATTTAAGAGCATCTTTAACATGCTAACTACAACAACATAATTCCAATACCAAAACACTATTTCCAAACACCTAACTTATCGAAACACTATGGACAAGTATATTTTTACTGGAATCCTTTTCGCAGCATTATTAAACATGGTTGATCATAGAACTCCTTTACCTCAAAACAAACAACCAATAAAACCTGCTGTACAACAAGCTCTCACTATTGGTCAACAAATTCAACTCGCTAGAATTAGAAAAGGTTTTTCTCAAAAATATCTTTCTAGATTGACTAGCATTCCAATGGATATACTTGTTGCAATCGAAAAAGAAAATAAAATACCCACTCTTAATCAGCTTCATCTTATACAAGAAATAATTGGCGGCGGCATTGTTATCAACGGAGATGCATTTGCTCGCTTATAAAAATATCCTTGATATTTTATTCAGTTACCTAGCTGGTCGATTGAGTTCGTGTCACTACTGTAGCTAAAATAATACATCAAGTACGGGGGAGGAATCCCCCAAAGAAAACCTCTCATTGCGGTTCTCTCATAGTCTGTTTTTTAGATTAAAGACTGTCCATTTTTTAGGGCAGTCTTTTTTTTATTAAACTACTCCGCAGCAAGCTGACGGAGAATTATAAGTGATTAAATTATTATGATTTCATAGCCCCGACTTTTAAGTCGGGGCTATGAATACTAATTCTTTTGCACCCGATGCAAGCATCGGGGAACTCTTTAGATTAATAATAATAATAATATGTGACTTGATATAATCATGACCGTCTTAATGGCACTCCTTAACAATCAAAAGATTTCCCCCTTAGATACAAAATGATAATTCCAAATTTTGGAATTATCATTCCCATAATAAAACAATGAAGTTGTTTTAAATATTAAAGCTTATAAACTATATCAAAAATATTTTTATTTAACTCACCCTTTTATTAGAATTCTCTCGTATGTGGGCTACCTTTTAGGTAGTCCCTTTTTTTTTAGATACATTAAAAATTTTAATAATATTTGGTATCTTTTTTGCTAATTCTTAGTTATTGTCACCCCTCACACTATTGACAATTATCAAACACTATTTTAAAAATTTTTATAGATGGCTAAGTTCTTATGAATTTAGTCATCTATTTTTTTTGTCTTGTAAAAGAATAGTTTTAGTATTTTAGCAAAATCTGAAAACATGAGAACCCTTTTCGTGTTTATACAGTCATAAGAGATGAAGTATCAATTTGCATACTTGTATGTTCACTTATGTTTAACTGAAGAATCGTCAATAAAAAATCTAATAAAAAAATATTATGAGTACGACACCTCCATCTTTCTCGAATTACTCAGCAGGAGTCATGAGTCTTTTACCACTTTTTTATGTGGGTTGGGCTGATAGTGTATTAAGTCCAAGTGAAGTAGATTTAATAAAAGACAAAATCAATGATCTTCATTTTTTAACATCAGAAGATAAATTATTATTAAAAGAATGGGGAAACCCAGCTAATCCTCCCTCTGATGCTCAATTCAAACATTGGGTTCATTTAATCAAAAAAACAGCTACTGGACTTCCAAGCAATGAGCGACAATCTTTAGCAACTCTAGGTGTAGAGATGGCAAAGAAAACGGCAGTAGGTAAAGAATCCACTCATTGGAATTCTGAAGGAACTAAGTCAGCTTTAGAAGATTTGGAAGAAGCTCTTGGAGTACAAAGTCTTGAGACGTACAGAAATATTTTCACAAAAGAACAAAGAGAAACGGAAGTTTCAGAAATTATCAACCAACCAAGTTTTGATGTAGATGCAATGACTCGATTGTTGGATGATGATTATGCAGAGTTAAGGAATAAAATGAGAACATTGCTCAAAGACCCTGCATTTAAAATTGAAACAATAAGTGATAAAGATGAATTTCGATTAAAAGTTTTGAGATGGTGTAAAATGTTAGCGGATCAAGGTTATGGAGGTCTTGCTTATCCTAAAGATTGCGGAGGTCAAGATGATATGGGAGCATATATAGCGGTCTTTGAAATGTTAGGTTATCACGACTCTAGTTTAGCTATAAAATTTGGAGTTCAATTCGGATTGTTTGGAGGAAGTATTGCTAACCTTGGAACTGAAAAACATCATCAAAAATATTTAAAAGATACTGGTACTGCTGATTTGTTAGGTTGTTTTGCAATGACTGAAACTGGACATGGATCGAATGTAAGAGAATTACAAACAACGGCAACTTACGATAAAGCAACTGATGAAATCATCATCCACACGCCTACAGAAAATGATGGAAAAGAATATATCGGAAATGCATTACATGGAAGTATGGCTAGTGTATTCGCTCAACTCATTGTAGATGGTGAGCATCACGGAGTTCATGCGATACTTGTTCTTTATCGAGATGCTGATGGAAATACTCTACCTGGAATACGGGTAGAAGATTGTGGTTATAAAGTAGGATTAAATGGAGTAGACAATGGTCGTTTTTGGTTTAATCAAGTGCGAGTTCCTCGTGAGAATTTATTAGATAGATTTGGTTCTATTGATGATGATGGAAATTATACTAGCTCAATTGGAAATCCTTCCAAAAGATTTTTCACTATGCTTGGCACACTTGTAGGTGGAAGAGTGAGTGTACCTAGAGCAGGATTAAGTGCAACTAAAACAGGTCTGACCATAGCAATTAAATATGCACTTAAACGAAGACAATTCGCGCCTAATCCAAAAGAGCCTGAATCACTTTTACTCGACTACCCAAGTCATCAAAGAAGATTGATGCCTAAGTTAGCAAAGACTTATGCTTTGGATTTTGCACTTACCGCTTTAGCTAAAAAATATGTCAATAGTACAGAGGAGGGTATTCGAGAAATTGAAACCTTAGCGGCAGGACTTAAATCTTATGCTACTTGGTTTACAACAGAAACTTTGCAAGAATGTAGAGAAGCATGTGGAGGAAAAGGATACTTAGCTGAAAATAGATTTGCTGATTTAAAAGCAGATACCGACATCTATACTACCTTCGAAGGTGACAATACTGTATTGATGCAATTAGTTGCAAAAGGATTGTTATCAGATTTTAGACAAGAGTTTAATAGTGGTGGTTACATGGCAATCATGAGATATTTGAGTAATCAATTTGTTACTGTAGTTGCAGAGCGAAATCCTTATGCTACTAGAAAATCTGACAACGAACATATTTGCGATGCAGAATTTCATCTTGCTACATTTAGATATAGAGAGCGAGCTAACTTAGTTGCCATCGGTCAACGTATGCAAGGTATGATTAAGAAAAGAATGAATCCACATGATGCCTATTTGCGTTGTCAAAATCACATGCTGGTTTTGGCGGAGTCTTATATTGAAAGAGTGGTCTTAGAAGAATTTGTAAAGGTGGTCAAAGATCAAGAAAATGCAAATTTGAAAAAACAACTTAAAACCATGTGCGACCTCTACGCACTTTCTACTATAGAAAAAAACAAAGGTTGGTTTTTGGAAGATGGATATATGGAAGGCGTAAAAACAAAAGCCATCCGTAAAATGGTAGAGAAACTATGTAAAGATTTAAGAAGCGAAGCTGGATTTTTAGTAGATGCATTTGCCATTCCTAAACAAAGTATAGGAGCAGAAATAGTCTAATTTGAAAATCATATTATAAAATAAATAGAGCCAAATTTTCAGAATGAAAATTTGGCTCTATTATTTTTATAAAAATTTGAAAACAAATTCGACTACAATCCCATTGCTTTTTTCATCTTATTATAGATAGCTGTATTCTCATAAATTCCTCCAAACATTTCCGCACCAGGACCATAAGCAAAAACAGGAATCATTTCCGCCGTATGATAATCAGTTGTAAATTCAGTTACCAAACTATCTTGAGTAGAACCTAAATTTACAGAGAAACCACCAGTCTCATGATCAGCTGTTACTATGACCAAAGTCTCTCCATCTTTTTCCGCCCAATCCAAAACAGCACCTACACTTTTATCAAAGTCCAACATTTCAGTAATGATATAATTAGCATCATTAGCATGTCCACCCCAATCAATTTGCGAACCTTCTATCATCAAAAAGAAACCTTTGCCTTTGCTATGCGCTCTAAGAAATCCAGTTGCTACACGACTTGCTCCATATAAATAATCTCTTCCACTTGCTACAGGTAACGGATCATCATCGGCAGTTAAGTAGGCAAAATTTTTCTTTGGGTCAAATTTTATCTCACTAAGATTCTCCGTAAAATAATCACTTACATAATAATCTTTTGCACGTAACTCTTCATACAAATTACGTTCGTCCGTTTCCCTTCTATCAAAATATTTTTTTCCTCCTCCAATGAAAAGGTCAATTTCAGTTTCTAAAAAATCAGCAGCAATAGCTTCATACATTTTTCGACTTGGCTGATGAGCAATAAAACTTGCAGGCGTCGCATGTACGATAGTAGAAGTCGCTACCAAACCTGTAGCCATTCCACTTGCCTCGCACTCTTCCAATATCGTTTTGCAATTCTCTTTTTTATCATTTACTCCAATCGCTCCATTATAAGTTTTGATTCCACTCGCAAATGCAGTTGCACCTGCCGCAGAGTCTGTTATCAAATTATTACTAGAATACGATTTGTGTAGACCAACAATTTTGAAACGCTCTAAATTCAACTTATTATTATTCTTAATCATCCCCGCAGTAATCTGAGAAATTCCCATTCCATCGCCAACCATCAAAATGACATTCTTTGCTTTATGTACTCGGTTGGGTTTAGTAGGTGTCGCAGTGGATGCCCATTTAACAACAGGTTCATGTGTTTCGTTTTTTGGATAGCATCCAAAAAGAAGAATAATCGTAAGAAATGCAATGATTTTTTTCATAGTACTTTTTTACAAGTTTTTCTAAAACTTAGGAAGGGTCTTAATCCTCTTTTTCCTAATTAATTAAATAAGCATATATCTTTTTCCAGGAAGGGTTTTTACTAAGCCTTTAAATTCAAGCTCTAATAATAATGATGATACTTCGCTAGGTAATAAAGTTGTAGTATGGCTTAACTTATCAATCGACACCTCACTTTCTTCCTTCAAAACATCTACCACTCTTTGTTCTCTATCAGATAATTGAACGAACAACTGAGTTTGAATATTTTTATTTTTTTCAAATTGTTCCCAACGCATGATATTTACGATGTCATCTCCATTCTCTATTAATTGAGCTTTATGATTTTTTATTAAAAAATTACATCCTCCGAATTTTTTATCTCTAGCTCTTCCCGGTAATGCGAATACATCTTTGTTATATCCATTTGCCAAATCAGCAGTAATCATCGAGCCACCTTTTTTCATGGTTTCTACAACTATCAAGGCATCACACATTCCAGCCACAATTCTATTCCTCATTGGAAAGTGCTCTCTCAAAGGTTCTTCAAGATGAGTGTATTCCGATAAGATACCTCCATTCTCAATCATATCATTAGCTACTCTTCGATGTTCAGGAGGATATATCATTTTAAATCCATGCCCTAAAACTCCTACTGTTGGAATTTTCATTAAGACGGATTTTTTATGAGCCGTCACATCTATGCCATAAGCTAAACCGCTGATAATTAACACATTATAAGGGAATAACTCTTCGACTATTTCTTCACAAATCGCTTTGCCATAAGCACTTGGTTTCCGAGTTCCTATAATAGATACAATCTTTGGATGATTCAAATCTGCATTACCTCTGTAATACAGCAAAGAAGGACTATCATCAAAATGCCTTAATCGTTGCGGATATTTTTCATCCGTATAAAAAAGGCATTGTATATTTTGTGCTTTGATAAATTCCAATTCCAGTTCTGCTTCCCCAAATACGTTATGGTTTTTAATATTGGAAACTACAGCTTTTCCAACACCTGGAATTTCTAGCAACTGTTTTTTAGATGCTTCAAAGACTGCCTTTGCACCACCGCAATAACTTACAAGAGTCTTTGCAGTAATCGAGCCGACTAACGGAATTTTAGTTAAGGCTATTTGATATAGGAGTTCGTTTTTCATAGTATAGAGATTGTCAAAAATTTCCACAAAATAGTTTTTTATTTTTTTCAAAAAAACTAATTCGCATATTAGTTGCTCAATCAGATTAGGTCTATTATTTTTATGTTAAAGTTTTTTTTTAAAACTCTTAGTAACAGTAAAAAAATAAGTCTGTCATTTAGACGAGATTATTTTGTTTTCAGTTTTTCTTAAAAAGAAGGAGTATTGTTGATACTATGACTGATTTTTAAGGAAAAATGAGAGCAAAAGAA
>JALZVK010000448.1 GCA_023301005.1 Saprospiraceae bacterium
TTCGGCTAAAAACGCCCTTTTTTTGATGACACTTCTTTGAAAAAAAAGTCAAATAGCGCAGACTATGTTCCTATTTTTTCGCATCGTTTCATCAAAAAACGAACATTTTTATCTCAAAATCTAATTCCCCAATAAGCTCTTAGTTTTTTAAATCTTTAAAATATTTTACTAATTTAATGCTATGAAAAAAGTTGCTCAAATCATTTTAGTTGGTTTATTTATTTTGGCATTACCTCAGGTTAATTTTGCTACTCATATCGTAGGTGGTGAAATGAATTATACCTGCCTTGGTAATAATATGTATGAAATTCAACTAACTGTATTCCGTGATTGTGAAACAGGAATTCCAGATTTTGATGATCCAGCCTCTATTGGAATATTTGGGTATAATGATGTGACTGACACTTATTTTTTAGATACAGATATTGCATCATTTGGTCAACTATTAATTCCTTCTATCAATAATGATACTTTAGATCCTACTCTTTTTGATACTTGTCTAGTGATTCCACCTAATGTATGTGTGAATACGACTACTTATGTTGATACTGTATTTTTACCATTTCAAACTGGCGGATACACTTTAGCATATCAACGTTGTTGTCGAAATCAAAGTATCCAAAATATTATTGACCCTTTGGATACGGGAGCTACTTATCCAATTTCTATTTCTGAAAAAGCATTGAATGAATGTAATAGTAATGCCGTATTTAATGAATGGCCACCTATATATATATGTGTCAATGAGCCCATACTCTTTGATCATTCTGCAACTGACATTGATGGCGATTCTTTAGTTTATAGATTATGTGTCCCCTTTTCAGGGGCAAGTCCTGATTCACCTATGCCTCAACCGCCTAGTGCTCCACCTTATAATGAAGTGGTTTGGGTTGATCCACCTTATAACTTGAATAATGTCATGGGCGGTATTCCTTTGGCGGTTGATCCTGCAACTGGATTTATGACAGGTACGCCTAATACGATTGGTCAATTTGTAGTGGGTGTATGTGTGGATGAATATCGAGATGGAGAATTGATTTCTACTACTCGTAGAGATTTCCAATATAATGTAGGTGTATGTGCTAATCTTATTGCCGCTTTATTTGTACCTGAAGTAAGTTGCGAAGGATTGGAAGTTACATTTGACAATACGAGTTCCAATGCAGATAACTTCTATTGGGAATTCAATGACCCTACTAATCCAAATGCTTCTTCTGATGATTTTTCACCTACTTATATTTATTCTGATACTGGAATGTACACGGTAATGTTGGTTGCTGAAAAAACATTTCCTCCTTGTATAGATACTACTTTTACTTCATTTTCAATTTTTGAAGATACATTAGAACCTGACTTTGGAGCGGATTTAATTGATTGTAATTTTCCCATTAGTTTTAGTTTGAGTGATTTTTCAAGTGATACTATTTTTGCAGTTACAGATTGGGAATGGATTGTTGATGGTGTTCTTTTTTCTACTGATCAAAATCCGCCAGACTTCATTGGAAATAATACGATGAATGATGAGGTATCAATTACACTAGTTATAACTAATGAAAAAGGTTGTCAAGATTCTATTACTCAAATTTTGGATTTGGGTATTAATCTGAATTATGACAATATTTATGAGACTTGCGAAGTGACCAATACAACGACACTCGATGTAGAAATTGTTGGCAATCCTAATATTGACTCTTGGAATTGGATGCCTTCGGCTGGAATTATTTCAGGTGGAAATGCCAATACGCCAACTGTTGATTTGACTGTAACTGACACTTATTATTTTTCAGTTAGCTATGGAAATGGTTGTGTATTTGAGGATTCTATTATAGTTGATAATTCAGGTCTTGACTTGATGCTGATGGCAACTGCTGACCCTGATACAATTAATAGTGGTGAAACTACCCAACTCGAAGTGACTGGAAATGATTTAGATATTTTTGATTGGGAACCTTCAAGCACTCTTGATGATCCTTCTATTTTTAATCCAATTGCTAATCCCGAAGGGACAATTGAATATACAACTATTGTTACCGACATCAATGGATGTATGGATACGATTTCAGTTTTAGTCGTTGTGCTAAATACGATTTGTGAAGAGCCATTTCTATTTATGCCTAATGCATTTACGCCTAATGGTGATAATGAAAATGACATTCTTTTTGTCGAAGGAAATATTATTGATGAAATGCACTTGGTCATTTATAACCGATGGGGAGAAAGAGTTTTTGAGTCAAAAGATAAAAATATTGGTTGGGATGGCTACTACAAAAATGAGTTATTGGAACCTGATGTGTATGGTTATTATTTGACGATCAGATGTATAAATGGTGAAGATTATTTTAAGAAGGGGAATATTAATTTGATTCGTTAGAGATTTATAATAAATACAAATTTTAATTTATTTTAAAATATAAGAGGCTGATAATCTGTTGATTATCAGCCTCTTGTTGTTGACAAAATCATAAATTTTAAATCATAAATCCATCTAATTTTCATAGGACTGATTTATGATGTATGATTTAAGAACTATGATTTGAGATTTTTCAAATACAAATTCCTACTTAATCTCATGCACCTCAAAAGCCGCACGCTCAGGTGAAAACATCGCCGCATCTTCATTCAATGCTAAAATATAATACTCCACATTTTTAGTCAAAGGAATGATTCCACTAAAAGTATTATCACCTTCGCTGCTATCACCATTTTCCCCTTTATCATTCATGATCATTCTTTTAAAAACGCCAAAGCCTTTTTCTCGATAATACATGTGAACATTTTCTCCATCTTTCACATCGACTGTAACTGTAGTATCATCATCAAATTTATTCGCCTGAATATTGCTAAGCGTTGGAGGAACTTTACTTAAAAGTGGGTGCGCTTCCAAGTATTCAATTCTTCCACTCATCAATTCCGTAATACCAACGATAGGCGTTTTACCTGCTTTCGCAGATTCATTTAAATTACTTTTAAAATCCTCGTAAGTATATAATTTGTTTGTATCATCTTTTACATATCTATCGATGATTCTTTGAATAGCTTTTCCTCTTTTTTCATATTCGCCATTACTAAAATTTTCTTTTAGAATAGTCCGAACATGCGCCAAGTAAATTTTACGGTATTTTTTATTAGTCAAAATCTTACTGATAAGCGGACGATTTTCATTTTTGTAATTCGTCAAGATGCTCATCTTCTGCAACTTCTCCACATTCAAAATTGTCTTATCATCCAAAAATCGAAAACCTCCAAAATTCATATTCATATCCCAAGGAATGGTATTGAATATTCCATTCTGATCTTTATAGATATAATAGTTATGACAAAGGCGACCTGTATAGCTATCCAAATTTACAAGTACATTGTTATATGCCAACATCCATAACGCTCTATCTATATTCATTACTTTGCCTAATTTATCAGGTGAATCTTGAATCGTCTTAGTAAGATTAACCAAATCTCCCCAACCATGTTTTGATTTCATTTCATAAAAATCATAATAGCAAAGTGAGTCTTTCCCTAAATAATTCAAAGAACCATTTTGTCCTTTTTTACATCCAGGATTAGTTTTGCCATGCCAGTCAGGATCACATTTGATAAGCGTACCATCGTCAGTTCCGAAGTTAGTTGCAAGAAATTTTTCATCAACAGATTCCGTACTATTATATAATCCAAGTAACTCACCATTGATATATAATCTTACAAAATTAGCACGAGGAGCAGGCATATATTTTCCAGCAATCTCATAAGCTAACACTTCTCTTACGCAACTTGGATCTCGAAATATATTGGATAATTTCAGCGCAGTATAACCACCTGCGAAAGTTTGTCCTTTCTTTTTGTGGTCAGCTTTTATATTAAAAGGCAGCTTAGTAGAGCCAGATTTTCTAACATTATAATAAGAGCTATTTCCCTTATGTCGCACTCCTACTCCATCATACTTAATTCCGTCGATAGTGATGGAAGCAGTCAATCTTTTATTTTTTCCATCCTCTTTATAAGTATTTAAAATTTTAGACCAGTTCTCTTGTTTGAAAGTAATCTTGACATCTCGGACTCTATTTAAGTCATATAAATCTTGAGCTTGAATAGAAAATGATAAGGCAAAGGTGATTAAAAGTAAATAAATTTTCTTCATACTAATAAGTTTGATTATACATCTAAAACATTGAAAATCAGTCATCTATGAATTTAATACTGAATTTCATTTGCTAAAATTAGCAATTTTTATAAAAAACAAAAAGCTGCAAACGCTAGTAGATAGGTTTGCAGCTTTGGTTCTAGTGACTTCAAAAATAATATATTTTTTTAAAAAAAGTAAACATCATTCATCTTTCGGTTTTTGACTATAATTCTAAATGGGCAAAAAACTTGCCTCCTATTACATTTAGTACATTGTAAACTAAATTCTTTCAAATTTTGATGAGTTTATTTTGAAATCTGGCGAGGCATTTTTTGAAGGCATAGCCGTAGCTATGGCAGAGAAAAATAACGAAGTCCAG